>NZ_CAJCKS010000116.1:0-15574 GCF_903970985.1 Pantoea sp. ME81
CAGATATGTCGGTTCGCCCGGTTAAAATCCAGGGTGGCGATGAAAATAACGTGATTGGCGCGATTGGTGGTGCGGTGCTGGGTGGTTTCCTCGGTAACACCATTGGTGGCGGCACCGGTCGTAGCCTGTCCTTTAACCGGATGTTTCCAGCGCAGTAAGGCTTCGAAGCCTATCAACTTTTTATTGGTATCCACCTGTGGCTGATAGTACAGCTCCAGTTGGTTCTTTTCGATGGCGTTGGAAAGCTCCCGTTTAATTAGGTCTGTCTCCGAATAATCACCGCGTGACGTAAACACGGTTAACAGTAGCGCGATAATCGACACACTGCAGTTAACAATATAGAAGCCAGGTTCCTCAGGTATGCTCAGCCTGAAAGCCCCACTTTGCCAGGTTAATCCCGTGGCGATAAACAGCAGATAAAACGCCAGGCAAATGAGAGGAAAAATTTTACTGAGGTAATTTGATTGCTGGCGTAGTACCAGCGCGGAACCGATGGTCAGAGCCATCAGATAATTGTATTCCGAGCGCTTAACAATTGAATGATAATTATCCAGTAATAGTAGCAGGATAATACTGAATAAGAGTGCATGCACGATGATGTAAAGGTTGCGTTTTAAGCCACTGCAGAAGGCCGCACTGGTGATGTAACCACCCAGTAAAGTGCTGGCAGCATATAACCAGGCAATGTCATGGTGACCCCTGACAACGTTAAACAACACCATGTAAATACCGGCAACAATGCTGGATGTCCCGGCGATCAACAAGGTTAAACGCAATTTCTTTTCCAGGCTATCGCCTTTCAAAACAAACGGCAGATTGCGAATGATTGAAAATCCTGAACTGAAATAAGAGATCATTAGCTATTCTCAGTTTTATAGTCATAATTATTTAATGTTTTCAGTCAGGTATATTAAGGAAAAGCGTGACGGCTGTCATAACTGTTTTCACGTTATTTACACTCATTCAAGCTGCATTATGATTTGACCTATGTTAGAGGAAATGAGCATTTATCCGGGTAAAACTGGCCGATTGAGGTGACTTAAGTCGATTATTTCCGCCTGCATGCGGCGCGTTAAAAGAGGTTTAAAACTCGCAGCGCATTTTATGATTACCGCGATTGTGCCTACCCTATGGCAAGTGCACACGTTAGAATGAAATCTAAATGCCTTAAGGTAGTTGCAGTGCCAGAGGCAAAAACAACAAGCGCTGGACACGTATTCAGCCTGGCCTGGCCCGATTGTGAAACCCACTTTAAAACGACTGGTTGCAATGAAAATACGCTTTCTATCTGCCAATGAGCTAAAGCTTGCCGAAGTGCGCACCATCCTGGAGCCGGTCGGCGTCGAAGTCATTCCCATCGCCCGCCGCATCGAAGAGATCCAAACAGAAAATGAAGTTGAACTGGTACGTGACAAACTCACCAAAGCCTTTTCCATCATTGGGCGTCCACTGTTTGTTGAGCACACCGGCCTGTATCTGGATGGGTTGAATGGTTTGCCTGCCGGATTGACGCGCATTTTCTGGAGCCGACTGAACGCTGAGCGCTTCACCAAACTGGTTAGCGGGCTGGATAGCCCCAGCGTGACCGCCAAAACCGTGCTGGGCTATTGCGATGGTCGTAAAATGTACCAGTTTGAGGGTGAACTGCGCGGCACCATCGCACCGGCACCGGCAGGACCGCGCGAGTTTCAGTGGGACTGCGTATTCATTCCAGAAGGCCATTCGCAGACCTTCGCTGAAATGGGTGAATTCAAAAACGAAATATCCATGCGCCGACTGGCACTGGATCGTTTCGCCACCTTTCTAAAAACATCACGGGGACTGGCATGAAACCGGAACTCAAACGCGCCTACGATGCAGGCAAACTGATCCTGTTTGCGGGCGCGGGTATTTCACGCAATCTGGGTTTGCCGGAGTGGCATGAGCTGATTGCGCATCTGGCCAAAGAACTGGGTTACGATCCGAAGATCTTTAATACTTATGGCACACATCTTTCGCTGGCGGAGTACTACAAGCAGCGCAAAGGTTCGCTCGGTCCGTTACGCAGCTGGATGGATCGTGAGTGGCATCGCCCGGATATTGACGTGCGCAGCTCTGAAATTCACACCATGATCACCCAAGGTAACTTCTCCCGCATCTATACCACCAATTACGATCGCTGGCTGGAGATGGCGCACGAAGCTCACAATGTGCCGTACAGCAAAGTGGCGAATGCCGCAGATTTGGTGTCATTGACCGAAGACAAGCGTCATATCATTAAACTTCATGGTGATTTTGACGATGATACGTCCATCGTGCTGGATGAGAGCAGCTACTTTGAGCGCCTCTATTTCGATTCGCCGCTGGATATCAAACTGACGCATGACGTGATGGGCAACTCGGTGTTGTTTGTCGGTTACAGCATCAGTGACTTTAACATTCGTCTGTTATTCTACCGCCTGACGAAAATGTGGGGCCGCACGGGATTAGCGACCGCACGGCCGAAATCCTACCTGTTTACCAACCGCAATAATCCGGTGGCTAAAGAAGTGCTGGGGCAGTGGGGCATCGAAATGATCGTTTCAGAAGAGGACGATCCGCGCAAAGCGCTGGCGACGTTCCTGGAAGAATTACTGGCTTAATGAGCAGAAAATGTTTGCTCAAAAAAGTTTGCTTAGAATATACTGTATATAAATACAGTTAACCGAGGTGCATCATGGCAGTCGAAACCAAATATGTTGTTGTCAGAAAGGGTGAAGAAAAAATGACGTTTGCCAATAAAAAAGACGCGGATGCCTGGGACAAAATGCTCGATATGGCGGACGCCTTCACCGACTGGCTGCAGCAGCATCAGCCTGAACTGGATGAGGCACAGGCTGAAGCGTTAGGCATGTTACTGGCTGAACAGAAGGATGCGGTGCAGCATATCCTGCGTACCAGCAAATTACCGGATGCAGTAAAGGAAGAAGCGTCAGCCGAAGCCGAGACTGAGGCGTCTGTCGAATCTGAACCCTCTGCGGAATCTGAAGCCTCTGCCGAAGCAGACACCGGTAAACCCGAAAAGAAAGTGCGCGCGGTTAAAGCTGCCTGATACTTTGCTGAGAGCTGAGAGCTGAGAGCTGAGAGCTGAGAGCTGAGAGCTGAGAGCTGAGAGCTGAGAGCTGAGAGCTGGGAGCGGCGAGAATGTCGCTCCTGTTGCCTCACTACACTCTACAGCTTGATCTGATAACGCGTACTACGCCCACCGCCCGGTAATTTCTCCAGACAACCTTTCTCCAGTAATTCTGTCAAATGGCGCGTCGCCGTGGCTTTACTGACCTTTGCCACTTTTTGATATTGGCTGGCGCTGATGCCATCCTCAAACCCTTGTTCTCCGCCATCGAGCAAGCGATTCAATACGCGATTTTGCTCAGCGTTCAATTGGGCATTGTGATGAATCAGCCAGAATTTCGCTTTGTTCTGTATCCGCGTGACCGATGCCAGCGCCTCTTCCAGACTGTCATTAAGCACATCGAGGAACCATAGCATCCAGGCAGTGATGTCCAAATCGCCACGCTGTGTCTCTTGCAAAATCCGATAATAATCCGTGCGCCGGGTCAGAATTGATGACGACATGGCATATAAACGGATGCTTTGGCTGTCTGCTTGTGCCAGCGCCAAATCAGTCAGCGCACGCGTAATACGGCCGTTGCCATCATCAAAGGGATGTAGCGTGACAAACCACAGATGGCAAATGGCGGCGCGCAGCAGCGGATCGAGCTGAACCTCGTCATGGCTCTGATTAAACCAGCGAATAAACTGATCAAGCTGCCGTTCAAGCCCATCACGCGGTGGCGCTTCAAAATGGACAGTTGGACGATCGATGCGTCCGGACACCACCTGCATCGGTTCTTCACCGCGCAAACCGCCTACGTTTAAACGCTTAATCGTCCATTCACGCGACGGGAAAAGCCACTGATGCCACAGACACAGCCGCTCAAACGTGAGTGGCGTATCGCGCTGAGTGATGGCATCCATCATCATAGTGGCCAGTCCTTCAGATCGTTCGGAAACGGGATAGGGCTGCTCCAGCGAGACACCTAATCGCCGCGCAAGGGAAGACCTGACCGATTCGGCGTTAACACGCTCATCTTCAATGGCGGAGGAAGACAGGATGTTGGTGAGCAAAGTATTCAACGTTTGCGTATCGGTGTTATCGGATATGCTTGCGCGGCCCAGCAAAATGCCGCGCTGCTGTTGAAGATAGCGCAATCGTGGCAGGAGTTTTTCCTCTTGCCAGCGAAAATTTGGCCACTCAGGTTGCTGCCATATCCACATAATTCGCCTCATCTCATTTGCCAGTGAGCCAAACAGTCTGGTGGTTAGGCTCAATTAATGAGCCATAAAGCCGCTTTATTCGGCTCATATAATGATTTGAATGATACTGCCTAATCGGCTCAAACGCCAGTTCATTCAGCCCACCAACGAATGTAAGCCGCATGAGAAGGCGAAATGGATGGCGATTTCAGGCTGAAATTTTAGGTGAGCCAGGAAAGGGGCTGTGTGCCAGATGGCGACCTGAGCGCCGCCATCTGGGAAAATGAAGTGGCTATCGCTGTAGAAGTGATGGAGAGTTGATCAATGGGTGAAGAGTGAAAATGTTCCAGAGTAATAGCTCACCATCCACGCCACATACACCAGCCAAACCAGTAACAATCCCGCTAAGCCTAATTTACCTGTCATGTTGCATTCCTCTTGTTATTTGGCGTCATGCGCCCTGTAAGGAATAAGCTGACAGGATGGTGAGGTAGCGATCTTGCGCCAGATCAAAAACAGCAGGATTTTGTCGCGGAAATGCGCAGACAAAAATTGATCGGGATTAGATATGGGTGTTTGCCCCCGCCTCAACAAACTATTTATCACAGAAACTATAAGGAATTTAAGCGGATAAAAAGTGCCGCTTATTGAACATATTTGCCAAATATCCCGGCATAACCCTCCAGATATTCTAGAGTTAATCGCGAAGTTTAAAAAATACACAATCCTGCAATCGTTTATGGCAAAGGACATTATTTTGAACATCGCTAACCCAATACCCAGACTTTCGTTCTGGAATAAACTATTTGCCCTCATTCTGCTGTTGCTGGGGATTATCCTGGCCGCAGGCGGGGGCTGGCTGGTGGCCTTAGGTGGAAACTGGTACTACGTGCTGGCTGGTATAGGACTGATCGTCTCTGCTGTACTGATATTGATGAAGCGCACCAGCGGTGCAGGCTGGTTCGCACTGGTGTTTGTCGGCACGCTGATCTGGACCATTCAGGAGTCAGGGCTGGATTACTGGCGCTGGGTGCCGCGCTTTGCCTTGATGCTGATTCTCGGCATCGTGTTTGCCTTTCAGTTACCCAATCTGGCGCCGCGCGTCAGTCGGGGTGCTTCACGCGCGCTGGCGGTCGTGCTGATTGTCGCCTTTGTGATTGCGGCTGCGCTGCCCTTTGCACCACTTAATGAAACGCCGGCCACCGATGTACCCGCTGCGGGTTCGGCCAACTTCATGGCGGATACCGGTAATGGGAAAGCGTCCACGCCAGATAATGGTGACTGGTATACCTACGGCGGTTCTCTGGCATCACAGCGTTTCGCCAATGCCAGCCAGATTACCCCGGATAACGTGAAAGACCTCAAGCTGGCCTGGCAATTCCGCACAGGTGATTTACCCAAGGCGCGTTGGGGCGGTGAAAATACCCCAATCAAAGTGGGCGATACGCTCTACACCTGTACCGCACGCAATATGGTGTTTGCGCTGGATGCCGCTACCGGCAAAGAGAAGTGGCACTTTGACCCGAAGGTCAGCGACAAATCTATTCCGTACACCGCCGCCTGTCGTGGGTTAACCTGGTATGACAGTCAGACCAACAGCCACGCCACCACTGGACAGGAAGCGGCTGTTGCACCGAACAGTGATAACAGTGACTGCCAGCAGCGCATCATTCTCGGTACGCTGGATGCCCGCATCATTGAGTTGAACGCTAAAACCGGTGAAGTGTGCCGCAGTTTCGGCAATCAGGGCACGGTCAATCTCGCAGAAGATATGGGGGAAACCTACGACGGCTATGTGGCTATCAACTCAGCGCCGGTGGTGATACGCGACACGTTGGTAGTGGGACATCAGACGATCGATGGACAGCGCGCATTTGGCCCGCCGGGCGTCATCAAAGCTTATGATGTGCGCACGGGCGCGCTGAAATGGGCATGGGATGCTGCCGACCCGGATACGGCGACACCGAAGAAAGGACCTAATGCCTATAAACGCGGTTCACCGGATGTCTGGACCTCGTTCACCGGTGACGACAAGTTAGGATTGGTATATCTGCCGGTCGGGAACTCCTCCGGTGACTATTGGAGCGGTACGCGCTCGCCTGCTGAAAACAAGTATTCGGTCTCACTGACGGCATTAAATATCGATACCGGTTTACCGGCCTGGACTTTCCAGACAGCACACAAAGACGTGTGGGATTACGATCCCGGTTCTCAGCCCACGCTGGTGGATTATCCGGATAAAAACGGCGGTAAGACACCGGCAATTATCATGCCGACCAAACAGGGTGAGATTTATGTGTTAGATCGCCGCACCGGTAAATCGCTGTTTGGTGTGGAGGAACGCCCTGTACCCGGCGGCGGCGTCGAGCCGGATCAGCGTTCGCCAACCCAGCCTTATTCGTTGTTCCATCACCTGAGCAAACCGGATCTTACGCCGCAGGATATGTGGGGCTTAACACCGGTGGATCAGTTGGTGTGCCGCATTCAGTTCCAGCAAGCCAGTTATAAAGGGCAGTACACACCACCGGAAGCCGATCGTCATTCGATTGAGTATCCGGGTTATAACGGCGGTTCTGACTGGGGCAGTGTGGCAGTGGATCCGACTCGCGGCATCATCATTGCTAACTACAACGATATGCCGAACTACAACATTCTGGTGCCGCGTGCGAAAGCCGATGCGATGGGCTGGAAACCCCGCGATGAAATCCCGTATAACCCACACGATACCGGTCATGCGGAAGGGGCAGGCGATCCACAAATCGGCGTGCCTTACGCGGTGAACGTGAATGCGGGTTGGCGCTTGCCGTACACCGGCATGCTGTGTAAAGAGCCGCCATATGGTGGCATCCGCGCCATTGACCTGCGTGATGGCCGCACTATCTGGGATCGTCCACTGGGGACCGCACGTCGCAATGGCCCGTTTGGTCTGCCAACCGGATTGCCAATTAACATTGGTACGCCGAATAATGGCGGCTCTGTGGTGACATCCAGCGGCCTGATCTTTGTCGCGGCAGCCACCGATGACTTAATCCGCGCCATCGACATGAAAACCGGTAAGGAAGTGTGGAGCACGGAACTGCCTGCAGGGGGCCAGGCCAACCCCATGATCTACACGCAAAATGGACGTGAGTATCTGGTGATTGTCGCGGCAGGGCATCACTTTATGGAGACGCCGGTGGGCGATTATGTGCTGGCATACGCGCTGCCTGAACAGAAATAACCACCATTGAAAACGGGATTAGGCTGCGGCCTAATCCCGCCATAAACACATTGTCATCACATCTCTGTGGTCATCACGTTCTCAGGGATTCACCTCTTCCAGACGGCGATTCAGCGTGCGTGGACCAAACACACCAATGGTAAACACCACAATCGCCATCGCGCCGGAAATCACGGCAAACACTGAACTGACCCCCATCTCACTCAGCACCCAGGCAATGGTAAAGCCTGACAACATGCCGCTGATACGGCTCACCGAATAGACCAAACCAATCGCTTTGGCACGGAAACGCGTAGGGAACAATTCCGCCTGATAGGCGCGGTAAGAGAAAGTCATACAGGTGTTGGCCAGCGACAGCAGCAGTCCCAACGTCACCAGCATCACCGGTTGCGACTGCCAGGAAAATACCGTGCCGACGAGGGCAATGGCCAGCGCGGATCCACTCACCAGCCACTTACGCTCAATGCGATCGGCAAAGGTCATTGCCACCAGCGGCCCCAATGGGCTGGCAAAAGCAATCAGGAAGGAATAGAGCAAGCTGTGGGTGAACGTCACACCTTTTGCTGCCAGCAGTGTCGGGATCCAACTGGCAAAACCGTAATAGCCAATCGACTGAAAGAAGTTGAATACCAGCAGCATGAGGGTGCGACGGCGGTAAGGCGGACGCCACATCTCATTTTTCACTGCCGGTTTAGATTCAATGGGCTGCAACAAATGGTTATCAATGGCAGGCAGCGCCGCGCCAGTGGATTTAGCCACGCGCGCTTCCAGTCTGCGTACCACGTCTTCCGCTTCTTTGTAACGGCCTTGCTCAACCAGCCAGCGCGGGCTTTCGGGTAAGCCCATGCGCAGGATCCACACCAGCACCGCGCCGATACAGCCAAACAACACCACCCAACGCCAGCCGCTCAGGCCGAGAATTTCCTGGGGGACCAGCTGCCATGAGAGGAAAGCGATGGTGGGAATCGAGGTGTACTGGATGGCCTGCACGAAGGCATAAGACCTCCCGCGCAGACGCGCCGGAATGAATTCGGAGACATAGGCATCAATGGTGACCAGCTCGGCGCCAACGCCAATCCCCGACACAATGCGCCAGAACACAATGGAAAACGGATGGTGCTGAAACGCCATGATGCCACTGGCGATCGCGTAAACCAGTAGCGCGATGATAAACACCTTTTTGCGCCCGATGCGGTCGGCCAGATTGGCAATCAACAAGGTGCCGAGGAAAACCCCGAGGAACATCGCCGCGACAAACGCCCCCAGGCTATGGGGATCAAAAAAGTTATGGCTGCCGTGGGAAAAAATCCCCTCACGCACCATACCGGGACCGATATAGGCGGTCAGGAACACGTCATACACTTCAAACCAACCCCCCAACGCCAGCGCAAAAATAATCAGCCACAGCGGGCGGGCGGCGGGTAAGCGTTCCAGACGCGCAGAGAGTTGCGCACCAAATGCTTTGCCTTCTTCTGGTGTGAAGTTGTCACGCCAGGTCATCGGCGGGGGGATCGACTCGCTCAGCGAAATTTTTTTCAGCACGGTAGGGTACTCCGTTGTTTTTATAATGGTTTGTTAAGGGCTGGCCGGATGGCCATGCCCGATAACACAGGTGATTCAGGGTTTTAACGTTAAACCGGGCAGCCTTTCGCACGCAGAATCACGTTGAAGCGCTCAGGGTCGTTGTTGCCTGCCACGTTGCTGGCGCGGATCTTCTCCTCACGCTGTGCATGTTGCTGTACGCGAGGCAGCAGCACACTCAGCTCATCCTGCGGGATTGCAATCACGCCGTCGGCATCGGCGACGATCAAATCGCCGGGTGACACTACCAGTCCTGCACAGTGCACCGTGGTGTTCACTTCACCAGGGCCTTCTTTGGAAGGGCCGCGCAGAGTGTTACCCCGAGCCCAGCAGGCAATACCGCCTTCTGCCCATTCATTCAGATCGCGCACGGCGCCATCAATCACGAAACCGGCAATCTTTTTGGTGACGGCGGAGGTGCGCATCAAGCCGCCGATCAGCGCCTGAGTCAGATCGCCCGAGCCATCGACCACAATCACATCGCCCGGCTGCGCCATCTCGATGGCTTTGTGGATCATCAGGTTATCGCCAGGACGCACCTTCACGGTGATCGCCGGGCCGCACAGCACCAGGTTGGCATCGTTGTGATACGCCTGTAAGCCAAGTGCACCAACACTGCGCCCCATGGAGTCGCCAATGTTCGGCACCGGCAAGGCACGGAAGGCATCAATCACGCCCGCATCAATCTGTGCGCCGCGCTCACCGATGAAATAGCCAATCGGCCAGTCTTTATGGATGGTCATAAGTTAACTCCGGTTTAACACCTGCGGATTGACGCAGGCGGATGGGTTGATCTGTTGGTTATCAAGAAAAGCCAGACACTGACGTGCTGCGCTCTGTGCAACGGCATCCAATGCCTGCGGGGTGGAACCGCCAATATGCGGAGTCACGATCAGGTTGCTGAGCGCGCGGAAGGGATGAGCGGCAGCCAGCGGCTCAATGGTCACCGTGTCCAGCGCTGCGGCACGCAGTTGCCCGCTTTGTAATGCGGCAGCCAGCGCCTCTTCATCAATCAATTCACCGCGTGCGGTGTTGATCAGTGTGGCGTGAGCAGGCAACTGTGCCAGGCGTTGCGCGTTGATCATCAAGCGGGTTTTGGGCGTGACCGGACAGTGCAGACTCAGCACGTCCGCCAGCGGCAATAATTCGTCCAGCGAGGTACAGCGTTGCGCCCCTTCAAAGTCACCATCAGCCGGAGCAGCGGGATCGAAAAATGCGACCTGCATCCCAATCACACCCGCGAAGCGCGCCACGCGGCGGCCGATTTCGCCAAAGCCGATCAGACCCAGGGTTTTGCCCTGTAGTTCTTCGCCATCACCGCTGCGGGTCCAGCGCCCGGCGGCGACTTCCTGCTGAAAATAGGGCAGACGGCGCGCGCAGTTCAGCATCAGCGCCAGCGTCAGTTCGGCAACAGATTGCGCATTGGTGGCGGGCGTGGTCAGCACCGGAATGCCACGTTCGGTAGCGGCAACCACATCAATATTGGTGACGCCCACGCCGTGTTTGCAGATGATTTTCAACGTTGGACAAGCGTTGATGGCTTTCGCGTTCAATTCAACGGTGCGCGAGATCACCGCGTCATACGCCACGCTGCTCATACGCTGTTCAACTTCCGCAACGTCATTGGCGTCATCCAGATAATCGACCACACAGCCTGCTTCAGCGAGCAGTTCACGGCCGCCCTGGCCGAGGCTGGTAGTGGTCACGAGAAAGCGATAAGTCATGTCGGTTCTCCGATAGGGTTTACGTCATCCTGGCATCGACAACCGATAAAAAATATTCTGCGAAGGTTATTAATTCATTCCTGACAGGAATAATGACCTGAGACGCAAGTTGAATCGTCACACGCCATAACGTTGGAATTTTGTTAACAAACAGATCGCATGTTGCTGGAATTGTGTTCTGCTATACGCTTTAGGATTTTTACTTAAAAAATCGTTAAAAACGCAGAGTTAGCGGAGCGAAGCGGCCGTATATCAGCAGGCTAAAGACCGCATAAATAGTGTGATCTACTTCAAAAACCTCCCTCAGTACCCTGACACCCCTCAGTTATTTTATCGTCGTTGTTTTGAGCAAAGTGCGCCGCAAAGTTGCACAACTCATTCATTGCGCGTTTTTTAGCCGCACGAAATGATAAATGTAACTAAAGTTATAGAGTGTACCGTTTGGTTCATTAACAACTACATAATAGAACGGTTACATCATGTCTCACTCAAAAGATCTCTTCGCTGTGCTCGGCCGCGTCATGGCGGTGGGTCTGTTCTTCGCTTCGGGTCTCGACAAAATCACCCACTACGCAGACAACCTACAAACCATGGCGAACAACGGTGTTCCGGCCTTTTTCCTGCCGCTGGTGATCCTGCTGGAAGTGGGGGGCGGTCTGGCCATTGCCTTTGGTTTTCTGACACGGTTCACGGCCATTTTTATGGCGGTGTTCTCGGTTCTGGCCGGATTCCTGTTCTATCAGGGATACAGCCACGCACACCTGATGGTGTGGTTAAAAAATATCTCCTGCGCTGCCGGTTTCCTGATGCTGTGTCTGAACGGCGGCGGTAAATGGAGCCTCGATCATCTGATTCAGCAACGTCTAGCACGTCATTAAGATTTTCACCTAACCCTTTAATTATTCAGGATAACACCCATGAAGAAACTCCCGACAGTGCTGCTGTGCGGTGGACTTTTCTGTGCCGCGAGCCAGGCCGCCGAACCCGTGAACCAGGTCGCCGTATTAACCCATCACCAGGCGCAACAGCTGGTGGAGAAAGCTGAGCAGATTATTGGCAGCCATCACATCGGCGGCGCGATTGCGGTGGTCGATCCTTTTGGTCAGCTGATCGCTTATGAGCGTCTGGATGGTGCCACACTGGCCAACAGCGAACTCGCGCCGAAGAAAGCGCACTCAGCCGCCGCCTTTGGCGTGCCGACGTCCAGCTTCCAGCAGAAAATCGCTGCCGGTAATGTCGGCATGCTGGGTAACCCGGTGGTGGTGCCGCTGCCTGGCGGTGAGCCAGTGAAAGTAAACGGTGTGGTTGTGGGCGCCATTGGTGTCAGCACGCCAGATGGCAACGTGGATGCGGAAGCGGCGCAGGGCGCGCTGTCGGCGTTGAAAGCAGGTTAGCCATGGAAAGAAGACGTTTTTTACAACTGATGATGGCCACACCGGTCATCGTTTCTATCCCGTTGCAACCCCTGTTGGCCGCACCTGCTGATGCCTCACAAGCACTGCTGTTGCGCGCCAGTGAACTGTTAACCGGACGCCGTGGCCTCGATATCGGCATTTCTGAACGGTTATGGACGCTGCTGTGTGAACAGGATGCAGGATTCCCGGCTCAGCTAGCGCGCCTGATGACGCGTCTCAATGCGTTGCATAGCGAAGATCGTGAGCAGATCGTCGCGCAACTCGATGACGCGGATGTGAAGACCGCGCTAACGATTATTTCGCCGTGGTATCTCGGCTATACCGGTCATCCGTCTACGACCAAAGCGGTGGATGACGCGCACTTCGTGACCTTCCTGTCGGCGCTGATGTATGAGCCAACGCGTGATCACACCATTCGCCCAAGTTATGCCAGAGCGGGCGGTGATTACTGGGCCGAAGTGCCTCCGGGCGTGACAGCGCCACCGATGCCCACCTTGATCCGCGAATGGGGCGATCAATCGCCTCTCGCCGCAAAGCAGATTAAACAGCCTGATGCACCCTGGTTACTGATGGTGCAGGGCAAAGCCAAAACCCTCGTGGAAGCCGAGGCGATGCTGGCGCAGCACAATACCCTATAACAAGAATCGAGCAGGTACATCATGAGTGAATTTGATGCCGACGTGGTGATCGTCGGCTCCGGTGCGCTGGGCGCCAACGCCGCTTATCAGCTGGCGAAAGCGGGCAAATCGGTGATTATGCTGGAAGCAGGGCCTTATATTCCACGCTGGAAAGTGGTGGAAAACTACCGAAACGGCGCCAGTAAACGTAACTGGTGCACGCCATATCCGAATCTGCCGTGGGCACCCAACTCTTACACCGAAGGCTATATCGATGCCAAAGGGGATGATGATTTCGAATACGTCACCAGCTACTTACGCGTGGCCGGGGGCAGTACGCGTCACTGGGCATCCGCCTGCTGGCGCTTGTTACCTAACGACTTCAAGCTGAAAAGCGTCTACGGCGTTGGCCGCGACTGGCCGTTTGAATACAGCGAGCTGGAGCCCTGGTATGTCAAAGCTGAGCGCGAAGTAGGAGTGGTCGGCACCGCCGATGAGGACCAAAGTGGGCAAGGGCGCGGTCACTATCCGCCACGTTCAGCGGAATATCCGCTGCCGCCGGAAGCCAAGCCGTATATGGTGCAGCGCATGCAATCAAAGCTGGGCCCGATGGGTTATCAGGTGATCCATGAGCCGCACGCCCGCGTGTCACGTCCCTATGATGGCCGTCCGGCTTGCGCGGGTAACAACAACTGCGAACCGATCTGCCCGATTGGCGCGATGTATTCCGGCGATATGCACGTCGATAAAGCGGTGGCGCTGGGCGTGCAGTTACGCACCGAATGTGTGGCCTGGAAGCTGGAGAAAGGCGCAGGTAACAAGATCGTCGCGCTGCACTACCGTCAGCCCGATGGCAAAGACACGCGCCTTACCGCCAAAACTTTCATCATCGCTGCTCACGGGCTGGAAACGCCGAAGCTGCTGCTGATGAATGAAGTGGCCAACAGTTCCGATCAGGTCGGTCGTAACCTGATGGATCACACCGGTTTGAGCCTGACGTTCCTTGCCGACGAGCCGCTGTGGACCGGGCGCGGTTCAGTGCAGCACGGTACTATCGCCAATCGCCGCGATGAAGCCAGTCGCGCACAGCACTCGGCGATCCGTTATTCACTGCGTAACCTGGTGCCCAACGTTGATGTCACTGTGCCGCTGCTGAAGCAAGGCATGATGGGGCAAGCGCTGGATGATGCGATTCGCGACCGCGCCTCGCGCATCATGAACATCAGTACCATGAGTGAAACGCTGCCAAGTCCGACCAACCGCGTGACGCCAAATTACGATCGCAAAGATTCAATTGGCCTGCCGATGCTCAACGTCAATTACCATCTTGATGATTACGTGCGCGGTATGCGCCCGCAGGCGTACAAGGATTTCGCTAACTTCCTGCAGGCCTTTAACGGTGAAGTGATTGAAGCCCCGACCGGCTGGCGCAATCAGTATCACATCATGGGCACTACTATTATGGGGGATAACCCGCGTGATTCGGTGGTCGATGCGCATTGTCGTAGCTGGGACCATCCCAATTTGTTCCTCGCCACCACCGGCGTGATGCCGACCTCTGCCACGGTGAACCCTACGTTGACGGGGATCGCGCTGGCGTTGCGTATGGCCGATACCATCGCGAGGGAGATCTGATCATGCGCAAACCTATCAGACATCTGGCTGCGGCAAGCCTGTTGCTGGCCGGTGCCGTGCAGGCACAGGATGCTTCGCCGGATCTGGTCAAGCGAGGGGAATATCTGGCCACCGCCGGTGACTGCTCGGCCTGCCATCGCGATCCGCACAGTGGCAAACCTTTCTCGGGCGGTTACGCGATTCAGTCACCGATGGGGATGATTTACGGCTCCAACATTACGCCGTCGAAAACCGCTGGGATTGGCAACTATAGCCTGGCGGATTTCACTGCGGTGATGCGCAAAGGCAAAGCACCGGGCAATCATTACCTCTATCCGGCGATGCCTTATACCTCATTTGCCGGACTTTCAGATGAGGATATCCACGCACTTTATTCCTATCTGATGCTCGGTGTGCCAGCCGACGATCATCCAGCGCCTGAAACCGATCTGCCGTTCCCGTTCTCTTTCCGACCGGTGATGGCGATGTGGAATCTGCTGTTCCTGGATAGCTCGTCAGTGCCAGGCAGCGATGCGGCCGCAGGCAGTGCAGAACGCGGCGAGTATTTGGTGCGCACGCTGGCGCACTGCTCCACTTGCCATACCCCACGAAACGGCATGATGGCGGAACAGGGCGATCGCTTCCTGTCGGGCGGCAAGGTTGGCAGCTGGACAGCACCGAATATCACGCCAGATGCACAGGCAGGTATCGGTGACTGGAGCGAAGCGGAGATTGTCACTTACCTGCGCACCGGTGCGCTGCACGGTAAAGCAATTGCCGCGGGTGAGATGGGCACTGCGGTGCAGAACTCGTTCTCGAAAATGCAGCAGAGCGATCTGGAGGCAATGGCGCACTACCTGAAGCAGGTGCCTGCGATTGGCGGCGCGGATCGTAAAGCCCCGTCAGTAGCGCCACAGCCTACACCGCTGTCGGCCATTGAAACCGGCATGAAAAATGAGATCACCGATTATGTCTCCGGCGATGCGATGAGCGGGGCGCAACTTTACAACGGCGCCTGTGCCACCTGCCACGCCAGTGACGGGCGCGGAACCCACGATGCTCAGCGTTTCTATCCCTCGCTGGTGGGATCTTCAGCAGTGCTGTCGGACGATCCCGCCAACCTGATCA
>NZ_CAJCKS010000117.1:0-15319 GCF_903970985.1 Pantoea sp. ME81
AATAGCGAGGTGGGTATCACGCCTTCGAACCCGGTCAGCACACCAATTAACGCGATATGACCGCCCACGCGCACCGCTTCAATCGACTGTGCCATGGTGCCCGGCCCGCCCAGTTCAATCACCACATCCGCACCTTTGCCCTCAGTCAGCTGCTGTACCGCTTTGCCCCACTCCGGCGTGGTGCGATAGTTGATGCCCGCATCGGCCCCCAGCTCTTTGGCTCTGGCCAGCTTCTCATCCGATGAAGATGTGACAATCACTCGTGCGCCCATCGCTTTGGCAATTTGCAGCGCGGTAATCGACACGCCGCCGGTGCCCAACGTGACGATGGTATCGCCCGATTTAATCTGCGCATCGCCCACCAGTGCGCGCCATGCCGTCAGGCCAGATGTGGTAATCGTCGCTGCTTCGGCATGCCGCCAGCCGCGCGGTGCGAGGGTAAAGTGATGCGCCGGACGCACCACCACTTCGGCGGCAAACCCATCAGCGCCATCACCTGGCGTTTGGGTGAAATTGCCGACCTGAGCAAACGGTAGCCCATCCTGCCACTGTGGGAAGAAACAGGACACCACATGGTCGCCGGGCTTAAAGTCGGTGACGCCTGCACCCACTTCTTCAACCACGCCCGCACCGTCCGCCATCATAATGCGATCCTGCTCGGTGGGGATCGATCCGTTAGCCACCAGCAGATCGTGAAAGTTAAGTGAGGTGGCATGGATCGCCACGCGGATCTCTCCGGCGCCCGGTTTACCGGGATCGGGCAGATCCGCCAGCTGCAAGTGCTCTAAACCGCCGGGTTGTTTCAGGATCATCGCTTTCATAACCACTTTCTCCTTAGCAAAACGCTCAATACAAAGCATGCCGCTGCGAAACGTGCATGCCTTCTTTTGTGCGCTAAGTTTGGCAGCGATGCCGCTTCCCTGCCTGTTACTCCGTGCGGTTATGCGAACAGCTTTTACACATCCGCACGATAGGCTATCTCTTTCTGCAAACGCAGCTCTGCCAGGCGTCGTTCCAGCGCGGCTTCGATATTGTCATACGCCGTGCTGCCCAGTGCCAGACGCAGCGGCATGGCGGGTTGATCCAGCGTGGCGATCATCGCGGTGACAGATTTTGCGGCATCGCCTTTGATCGCGAACTCGCCAGACATAATCGCGCGGCGCACTTCCCCGGAGGCAGTGTCCCGATAAACATCCTGCGCCTCAGCAATATCCAGCCCGGCACCAAAGTTAGTGGCGGTTGGCCCCGGCTCCACCAGCAGGAAATCGATGCCAAAGCTGGCAACTTCCTGGCGTACCGCTTCAACAAATCCTTCGATGCCCCACTTGCTGGCGTGATACAGGCTGAAGTTGGGATAAGCCACCTGCCCGCCTTCCGAGGAAACCTGCGCGATGCGCCCGCCGCCCTGCAGGCGCAACAATGGAATTACGGCGCGAATCAGCTGAATGGAGCCCGTGAGATTGGTGGCGATCTGGCGATCAATCTGCGCATCGCTCAGCTCTTCCGCCGCGCCAAACAGACCATAGGCGGCATTGCTGACCACCACATCGACGCACTCAACGTTGGCAAATGCCTGCGCGATGGCTGGCGCAATGCTGGCGGTGTTCGCCAAATCCAGCATCAAGACCTGTAACTGCCCACCGTATCGCGCTTGCAGATCCGCCATTGCCTCAGTGCGACGTACGCAGGCCAGCACGCGATCGCCACGTGCCAGTAAATCTTCACTCATCAAACGGCCCAGCCCACTGCTGGCACCGGTAATTAACCAGGTTTTCATTTTGTCGTCCTCCGGTTGAAAACCCGATGATAGATCGCTTTACTGGTGGTCATAATCTCCCTAATCGCGCATGACCTGGTGAGGAAATACCACCAATGAGAAGACCTTCCTGGCATGAACTTCAGGCCATCAAAACGTTGGGCGAGCAGCGCAGCTTCCGCCGTGCCGCTGAGATGCTCGGCCTGAAGCGCTCTTCACTCAGCCATTTGGTGAAAACGCTGGAACAGAATCTGGGGGTACAGCTTTTTCAGCGCACGACCCGTAGCGTATCGCTCACTGATGCCGGACAACAGTTAATCGATCGCCTCGCTCCACTACTGAATGAAATGGATGAAGTGCTGCACGATGTCAGCGCTCGCCGCCAGCAGCACGCAGGCACCTTACGCATCAGTGCCAGCGATGCGGCTATTAGCATCCTGCTGGAAAAAGTGGTGCCGGGATTTTGCGCTGATTACCCGAATATTCAGCTCGATTTTGCCGCACAGGGTGAACTGGTGGATATCACAGCCGCCGGGTTTGATGCCGGCATTCGGCTGATTGAAAATGTGCCGCAGGATATGGTGGCGATTGCGCTGGGCGGCCCGCTGAACTTTATCACCGTGGCTTCACCGGCCTATCTCGCCGCACACGCCCCCATCAAGCAGCCGCAGGATTTGTTGCAGCAGCAGTGCATTCGCCATCGTCTGCCGAGCGGGAAACGCTATCGCTGGGAGTATGAGAATGCGGGGAAACGCTATGAACTGGATGTACCGGGCACGATCACCTTAGATAATAACGCGCTGATGACCCGCGCGGCCATCAGCGGATTGGGCATTGCTTATGTACCGTCGCTTTACGCCGAAGCGGCGCTGCAATCCGGCCAGTTAGTGGAACTGCTCGCCGACTGGCGGGTGCAGTCGGCAGGTCTGGCCTTGTGGTTCCCGCCCAACCAGCATCAGTCGATGGCGCTGCGGCTGTTTATCGATGCGTTGAAAATCAGCCTGCCGCGCCAGTCGTAATTCAAGCCTGACGCTGTGGTGCTTTGTGCACCATGGTGTAAGCATAATCCACGCCCATGCCGTATGCGCCGCTGTGCTCACGCACCAGATCCATCACCGCATCGTAGGTTTCTTTGCGTGACCAGTCGCGCTGGTATTCCAACAGCACTTGCTGCCAGGTCACCGGCACCGCACCGGCCTGCACCATGCGCTGAATGGAACGTTCGTGGGCATCGACGCTGGTGCCGCCTGAAGTATCGGTCACGACATACACTTCAAATCCCTCTTTCAAGGCCATCAGGGCCGGGAAAGTCAGACACACTTCCGTCCAAAGCGCTGAAATAATCAATTTCTTACGGCCGGTTTTCTTCACCGCTTCAACGAATTTGGCATCTTCCCATGAGTTCATGGAAGTACGCTCAATCGGCTTCGATTCCGGGTGCACAGCCAACAGTTCTGGCCAGATGTAGCCGCTAAAACTTTCGGTTTCTACAGAGGTATAAATCACCGGCACGTCGAAAACTTTGCCCGCTTTTGCCAAAGCGACGGTGTTATTTTTGAGCTGCTGGCGATCAATATTGGCGACGCCGAAAGCCATCTGCGGCTGGTGGTCGATAAAGATCAGAGTTGAGTTCTGTGGGTCGAGCAGGTCGAGTTTAGACATGATGCATTCCTCTAAAGTGTTTTTAAATTTGTGTGTTGTGCTGCTGGAATGAACTTTAGAGAAAGGGGCCGCGAAGAGATAACGCAAAGAATTTTACAACTTGTTCAAACTGTTTTTAGAAGACTGATTTAAAAAGATAAATTAACACTCAACACAGCAATTTCAGCCTCAAATGCGCTGATTTTCACATTGCTTCCGGTGTATCAGCAGGCGTAACCTGTGCCAACAAAATCATAAAAAACACCATCGCAAAATGATCGTACGTCCTCGTCAACACTGGTTCATCAGGTTGTTTGATTGGCACGGCTCGGTGCTGGTTAGCATTGTGTTTCGCCTGTCGCTCAACCTGCTGATGTCGGTGATCGCCATTATCGGCTATCCGTGGTACTCCACTTTCGGCATTCACCTCACGACTGCACCGTTCAGCTTGATTGGCGTGTCGATTGCCATCTTTCTTGGCTTCCGCAATAACGCCAGCTATGCGCGTTTTATTGAAGCGCGCACGCTGTGGGGCAATATGCACATCACGCAACGCTCACTGCTGCGCCAGATAAAATGCATTCGCGGCATCAGTGAAGCGCAAGTGCAGGAGTTTGTAGGGCTGCAGCTGGCATTTAGCTGGGCAATGAAACATCGGCTGCGTAAAACCGATGCGCAGGCCGATCTGGCGCGCTTGCTGCCGGAGAAGTGGCACAGTGCCGTATTGAGCCATCCGATGCCGACCTCACAGACGTTGTTATGCATGGGCGAATGGCTGGCGCAGCGGCGCGATGAGGGTCTGGTATCGGATATTGTCTGGCAGAGTATCGATGACAATCTCAATCATCTGTCGGCTTATCTGGGCGGCTGCGATCGCCTTGCCAGCACGCCGATTCCGTTTGCCTACAGCCTGATTCTGCATCGCACCGTGTACCTGTTCTGTACCCTGCTACCGTTTGCGCTGGTGGCGGATTTGCATCTGATGACGCCGCTGGTGTCGGTGTTTATCTCGTACACCTTCCTGTCGCTGGAGTCACTGGCGGAAGAGCTGGAAGATCCGTTCGGCACTGCGCCCAACCATCTGCCACTGGATGCGCTGTGCGTGAATATCGAACGTAATTTGAAGGCGATGAACAATGATTTCCCGTTGCCGGAACCGCGCCAGCCGGATGAGCATTTTAATCTGACGTAAAGCGTCCATTTGCCTGGCGCACATAACAGCACAGCCGGGCTGTTAGCTAACAGATCAGACCGACCACATAGCGAGCACTTTTGTGGTCAGTCTCTTCGGATAATACGTTTTTTTGCCCGATTAACTGTGCAGATCCAGCCAGCGCACATACGCCTGATCCCAGAGCGCAGCAGGCGTACCCGCTTTCCCCAGACCAAAGCCATGCCCACCGCTGCTCAGCTCAATCAACTCCACTGGCACCTGCATCCGACGGCAGGCATCGCGCATCATTTCAGTGTTATGGGGATTGGAGGTGTGATCATCTTCCGCCTGCGCCAGGAACGTCGGTGGATATTGTCGGGTGACATAATTCTGCACTGACCAGTTCGCTTCCTGAGTGGGTGTCGCGTGATCGCCTACCATCATCAGGTGCGTCTTGGTGTTCTGATACGGCGCTTCGAGGGTGATGACCGGATAGATCAGGCCAACGCTATCGGCCGTAGGTCGGATTTGATCGAGCGGGTCCTGCGCCGGATAGGTTTCGAAATCAGGACGTGCGGCCGCCATGCCAAGCAGATGTCCGCCAGCGGAGAAGCCGAGCAGATGCACTTTACTCTCCATAGAACGCACCAGACGAATGGCGCGCTGCGCATCCTGCAGCGGCGCGAGGTTGCCCGCCTGCCACTTTTCTCCCGGCAAGCGGTAACTCAGTACGTACACGGTGTAACCGTTGGCATTTAACCACCGCGCCACCGGCCAGGCTTCACGCCCCATGCCGATAAAACGATAGCCGCCGCCAGCCGCCACGATCACCGCTTCGCCGTTGGGATTCTCGGGGCGAAATCGTTGAATCGCCGGAGAAACGATGTTGGTCCAGGAGCCGTTCATACTGACTTTCAACAGCCCAGACGGCCCACCGCCGCCCGGCGGATCGTCTGGCCACAATGGGATAATGTCATCACGGGCAAACAGTTTGCCTGTGGTCATTGAGAGGACGGTTGCCCCGGTTGCCAACAAAAAGTGACGCCGTGTAAGTTTCATGCCCAGTAGCCAGTATTGAAATAAACATGTCAGCCTTGTGGGCTGCGTCTCGTTATGTGATACGTGTCAACTTTCAACGCTGGCGATTATGTACGCATTTTGTACAAAAGATCCATAGAAAAAGCGCCTATAAAGGCGCTTATTTTATAGTGAATCCGCCAAATTTTTCCGCTACATGAAAGCGAACACTCGAGATCACGTAATTGGTTAGACGCTGAAATCCCCTAAATAATTCGAGCTGTAGCAAGGCGGCAAGTGCGTGAGTCCCCGGGAGCTTACTTCAGTAAGTGACCGGGGCGAACAAACGCAGCCAACGCCGCTACAGCTTGAAGTATGACGGGGATTTAATCCTGTTGCTGGAATTGGGTCATCACTGTTTGCTCGCACTGCTGCTGATTATGGCGCAGCTGCGTGCGTTCATCCTCGCCCAGTTCCATCCAGGCGCTGATCACTTCCTGCGCCGTTTCTTCATTGAATTCAGGCTTATCCATCGCCGAAGAAGACTGGCTGGCAGCCAGCTGAGACTTCATCTTCGCGGTATAGGTATCCAGATCGCTGGTCTTTTTTTCCGTGCTCACCAGATGGCACAACTGGCTGGCATACACATTCTCTTCACTGGTGTTATCACCGTCAGCGGCGAAGAGAGGGGCGGAAAGCGAGAGCCCAACGAGGGCGATTAATATGGCTTTCATAACAGACTCCAGTAATTTCCAGAAAATCACTTTTGATTATGTTGCGCACGTGCCGCCTGACGGGCGGCACGCCAGTTTAATAACGGCGTCACCGTGATGCCGTGCAGCACGATGCTGCACACCACTAACGTCAACGCCATATCCACCATTTGCTCTGCCTGCGGGCCACGCATGCCGTGCACCCAGGCATAAGCAATGTAATTGATACTGCCGATGCCGCGAATCCCCAGCCAGCCAATGAGCAGACGGCGCATGAGCGGTATCTCACAGCGCCAGGTAGTGATCCACACCGCCAGCGGACGCACGGCCACAAACAGCAGCAGCGCGAGGCCAATGCCGGTGAGATTCCAGTGCTGCGCCAGTGTGACGCCCAGCACCACCATCATCGCGGCTGCCAGCAACCGCTCGATGGTATCACCAAATGACAACGCATCGCCGACCACCAGGCCCACTGATTTCACCATACCGCTGCCACCGTGTGCCAGCCGTTGGTTAGGATTGACGCGGGCTTCTGCGGGCAGGTATTGCTCCTCTTCTGACAACGCTTCCTGCGGATAGTGCTTCACCACGCGCAGTTCTGCACGACGTAATCCCACGCCAGCCGCAAAAGTCGCCAGGAAGCCCGAGGCCTCCAGCGACTGCGCCGCCGCATAACTGAGCGCAATGAGCGCCAGCGCGAGAAAATCATTGGGCGCTGTGTCCTGATGCGCGCTGCGCAGATGGGTTGCCAGATGGCCAATGACGCGACCCATTAGATACCCAATCGCTAGCCCGCCACCAATGGCCCACAGTCCATCTTTCAACACCCATTCACTCAGATGGCCGATGTCCAGTGAGCCAGATTGCATCAGCAGTAACGCCAGCATCAACAGCGGTAGCGCCGAACCGTCGTTCATTCCCGCTTCGCTGGAGAGCGCCACGCGTAACGCGTCATCATCACGCGCATCGTTAACGGAAATCAGACTCGCCAGCACCGGGTCGGTGGGTGCCACGATGGCACCAAATGCCAGCGATATCGCCCAATCGAAGCCGGTCATCCAATGCACCAGCAGCGTCATGCCGCCTACGGTAAGCAGCATCGCGGGAAAGGCCAATCGCACGCCGACACGCCAGGCATGTGCGTTGAGCGGGAGACGTAACTTGAGTCCGGTGATAAACAGCGAGGCGGCCATGGCGATTTCAGTGAGGTGAGCCGCAAGGCTGGCGTGCCCGAGGATGTCGATTTGCAGCAGATTGAAGACCCACGGGCCACACATGATGCCCGCAAGCAGGTAGAGCCCAAACGAAGTCACTGGCCCACGGTGTATCCAACCGGAAGCCAGTGACATTAGAAGGAGCAGACCACCGGTAGCGGCAGTCCAGGCCAGGAAGTTCATAACGCTCCGTTTTTAAATAACATTCTCCCTTAAGCCTGGCACAAGATACTCAATCAGTTTTTCAGATGGCGGCTCGCCAGACGGATCATCAGGGCAAGCGCAGCGGCGAGTGTGGAGAGCGTCACCACGCCGGTCCAGCCGAAGTGGGCCAGCGCCAGACTACCGAGCGCCGCGCCGGTTGCCATGCCGATAAACACCACGGTAAACATCAACGCATTCAGTCGGCTACGTGCTTCCGGTGCCAGACTGTAGACCAACGTCTGATGCGCTACCAGCGTGGCCTGCACGCCCAAATCGAAGCCGATGGTGCTGATGATGATCAGGCCAATCTGAGCCGGAACCGGTAACAGTGGCAGCAGGAACATCAGCGCAAATGACACCATCACCAGCGTGGCACCATACTGGGTGACACGTGCAGGGCCGATGCGATCCGCCACGCTTCCCGCCAGCGGTGCCGCCAGGGCCCCAGCCGCACCCGCCAGACCAAATGCACCCGCGACCGCACTGTCAAAATGGAAGCGCTCACTCAGCATCAGCGCCAGCGTTGACCAGAAGGCACTGAAACCCACCGACAGCAAACCCTGCGCCAGCGCGGCACGACGTAGCGTCTGATGATGTTGCCACAGGTGCGCCAGCGACAGCAGCAGACGTGGATAGCTGACAGAGGTGCCCGGTTTGAAGCGCGGCAACACACGCCACAGCGCGAGGCTAATCAACAGCACGGCCACCGCCGCCACCATGTACATGGTGCGCCAGCCCAGATATTCCGCCACCACGCCGCTCACCACGCGTGACAGCAGAATACCGACCAGCAAGCCGGTCATCACCGTGCCCACTGTTTTACCGCGACTGCGTTCTGGCGCGAGTGCCGCCGAAGCAGGCACGATGTCCTGTGCCACGGTCGCGGTTAAGCCGGTGACAAAGCTGGCGATCAGTAACGCATTAATGCCGCCAGAGAAGCCACACAGCAACAGCGCGGCGACCAGCATCAGTCCTTTAATCAGGATAATGGTGCGGCGGTCATGGCGGTCACCGAGCGGTGCCAGCAGCAGAATACCGAGTGCATATCCCGCCTGGGTCAGCATCGGCACCATACCAACACTGCCGATACCGACGTTAAATTGTTTGCTGATGATATCCAGCATCGGCTGACTGTAGTAAATCGATGCCACGCTAAGCCCGGCACCTGCAGCAAGCGTGAACACCAGCGGCGCTGGCAGTTTTTCAGCTGGCAATGCAGTAGATTGCGAAATGGCTGACATAGTGAATTCCCCCGTGAAAGTGCGCTTATTAAAGCGCGTCGCGGCCATACGCGGTAGACTCGTCAAACACAGAACTGTTATGTACGGTGCGTATGAGCAATCCAACCAGTATTGACCGCATTGAACTGATGCAGACCTTTATTCGTATTGTCGAAAGTGGATCGCTGTCAGCCGCCGCTGCGCAGTTGGGCACGACACAACCCACCATCAGCCGCCGGTTGCAGGCACTGGAACAGCGGTTAGGACTGAAGCTGATTCTGCGCACGACTCATGCATTGAAACTCACCGATGACGGCGAGCGTTGTTATGCGCAGGCGCGGCAGTTGCTGGCGACCTGGCATGCGCTGGAAGATGAACTAACGGGGTCCAGTGACGATCCGATTGGCACACTGCGCGTGCGTGCGCCCCATGCGTTTGGCCAGGACCAGTTGATCGATCCGCTGGTGGATTACCTGCAGCGTTACCCGCGTCTGACGGTGGAGTGGATGCTCAATGATCGCACGCCGGACTTTATCAGCGAAAATGTCGATTGCGCGATTCAGGTGGGTGCAGTGAACGATCCCTCGCTGGTGGCGATTCTGCTGGCCGAAGTGCCGCGCTTTGTGGTGGCCGCACCTTCACTGCTGGCACAGCATGCGCCGATTGAGGATGTCAGCCAACTGACCGACCTGCCATGGCTGGCGCTGACCAGCTTTTACCGCAATGAGCTTGCACTACAGCGCTTGAGTGATGGGCAGCCGATGAATCTGCCGATTGCGCCTCGCCTCGCCAGCGACAGCTTATACGCCATCCGCAAAGCCGCGCTGGCGGGCATGGGTGCGGCGATTGTGTCGTCGTGGGTAGTACAGGAGGACTTAGCAAAAGGGGATTTGATTCAGCTGGTGCCCGAGTGGCAAGCGCCGCCGCTGCCGGTGTGGCTGACCTATCCGTGGGCCAGCTATTATCCCGCCAGGTTGCGACAGTTTTTCGCGATGATCAGAGAGGTGATGCCGAAACTGGCGGGCACACAGCCGGTGCGGTGAGGGTCCAGGGCGCCATAATGGCGCACCTCGTACACGAAACTACTTCTTCTCGACCTTCGACATATTATCCAGCCAGCCCATCACGAAGGCCGACAGCACAAAGGTCAGGTGGATAATCACGTACCACATCAGCTTGCTGTCATCGACATTGCGCGCGTCCATAAAGATGCGCAGCAGGTGGATCGATGAAATCGCCACAATCGAAGCCGCGACTTTGTTCTTCAGCGAGCCGGAATCCATCTTGCCCAGCCAGCTCAGCTTCTCTTTGTTCTCATCAATATCCAGCTTAGAAACAAAGTTCTCATAGCCAGAGAGCATCACCATCACCAGCAATCCGCCGACCAGCGTCATGTCCACCAGCGACAGCAGCAGCAGAATCAGATCGTTCTCAGCAATGCTGAGTATGTTGGGCAACAGGTGAAAAATTTCCTGGAAAAATTTAACGGTCAGCGCCAGCAGCCCCAGCGAAAGTCCAATGTAAACCGGAGCCAGCAACCAGCGCGATGAATACATCAGGTTCTCGATAAAACGTTCCATAATTTCCCATTAATCAACAGACAAGTGGGCGAGTATAACCGAACTTGTGTGAAGTTATTTCAGCGCTTCTTCAGAAATTTCAGGCGCTACCGGCAGCGGCAGCGACAAGCGAAACTCCGCGCCGCCTTGCGGTCGGTTTTCTGCCCAGATGCGCCCGCGATGGGATTCAATAATGGTTTTACTGATCGCCAGACCGAGCCCGACACCCGGCACCGCCGACTCCTTATCGCCGCGCGCAAACTTGTCGAAAATGCGCGTCATATTCTCTTCGGCGATCCCTGGACCGTTGTCCCAGACGGCAATCTCCAGCCGCTCTTTATCACGCCAGGCGCGAATACCGTGCTGCGCGGCGTTTCCGGCATATTTGAGGCTGTTCTCAATCAGATTGGTAAACACCCGCTCCAGCATCACGCTATCGCCTTTGATCAGCACCAGTTCCGGCGGCAAATCGAGTGCAAAATCGTGTCCTTTCAATGAGGGGCCCATACTGCTCAGCGCCCCGCCAATCACTTCATCCAGCGCCACCCACTCCTCGCGCAGATTCAGTCCGCCAGACTGAATACGCGCCATATCCAGCATATTGCTCACCAGCCGAATGGTGCTTAATGTCTGTTCCCGAATCTGGTTCGCCTGGCCGACATATTTTGAGTTATCGCCGGCCAAATCCAGCATCAGCATTTCCGCCTGACCGAACAGCACCGTCAGCGGCGTGCGCAGGTCATGCGACAACGCGGATAACAGTGCGTTACGCAACTGTTCACGCTCTGCCGCCAAACGAGACATCGTACTTCCCGCTGGTGCCCATTTTCTCTGCGGTACCGGTTTTGGTCGCCAGACGGTAACCCGGCACAGCGGCTTTGACGCCGGTACCGCCAGGCAATACGTCACTCTCCAGCATGTGCACCACGGTTTGCACGATTTGCGGATCGGCCACCTGCTTGCCCAACACCGGCGGTGTCACTTTGGTAATCGACAGTGGACGATATACGCCGTAAGAACCAAGCGTGGCGTATTCACGGGCGATTTGCAGCGGTGTGACGCGCAGGCCGTAGCCAAAGGCAAAGGTGGCGCGTTCAATATCCGCCCAGCGTTCACGGTGCAGCGGGAAGTAGCCCACGCTCTCGCCGGTTAACCCGAGTCCGGTCGGCTTACCCAGGCCAAACGCCTGATAGGTGTTCACCAGCGCTTCAGCAGGCATCGCCAGCGCAATGTGCGATACGCCGATATCACTCGATTTCTGCAAAATGCCCGTCATGGTCAGGCGCGGCCAGTGGCCGACGTCACGAATCAAGTGGCCGTTAACGCTGTAGGGTGTGGTATCAATCACCGAGTCAGCACGCACCAGATGACGCTCCAGCCCTTCCATCACCACCAGCGGTTTCACCGTTGAGCCGGGTTCGTAGCTGTCATTGATCGCCGTGTTGCGCATCTGTGCAGGCGTGGCGTTATCGAAGTTGTTGGGGTTGAACGAAGGATAGGAAGCCATCGCCAGGATCTCGCCCGTATCAATCTTGATCAGCACTGCCGCACCGGAATCCGCTTTATTCAGCAACACACCATCGCGCAGTTTGCTGTAGAGGGTGAACTGGTCAAACTTATCAATACTCAGCTGTACCGTTGGCGGCTGCTTCGGCGGCTCGTAATCCAGCATCGCCACGATATTGCCCTCTTTGTCCTGACGATAAACCTCTTTGCCCGGCTCACCTTGCAGCACGTGGTCGAAACCTTTCTCCAGACCGTTCAGGCCATTGCTGTCAGCACCGACAATGCCAATCAACGGCGCAGCGGCTTCACTCATTGGATAGAAGCGGCTGTCGTTGTATACCGAGCTGATGCCCTTGAGATGGAGTTCGGCGATGTCTTTGGCGATGCCCAGTTCGATTTTACGGCCAAGATAGAGGAAGCGTTTTTTCGGGTTCGCGGTGATCTGCTCACGCAACTCTTCCGGACGTAAGTTCAGCGCCGAGGCAAGATAGGTCCATTTGGCGTTGGTAAAGTCGGGATTGGCTTCCAGCACGCGCATCGGGTCGGCGATGATATCGCGCGCCGGTACGCTCAGTGCCAGTGCCTGGCCATCACGATCCAGTAAGGTGCCACGGTTGGTGGGCAAGGTGACGGTGCGCAGTGAACGCTGATCGGCCTCGTGCTCCAGCATCGGATGCTTAATCAGTTGCAGGTCACCGACGAAGATCAGCAGCAACACCATGCAGCTGAAGACACCCAGACAAATCAGGCGAAAACGAAACGGGTTAAATGGGGCTTTGATCTGGTCTTTTCCCAGAAGTTTTTTTATACGGGGCATAGCATTCCGCTGCAATAAACAGTTTTTTCAAGCTTGTTATCCGCAGTTATAAAGAAAGGTAAAGCGAGTTGACAGGAAAACTGTGTTTCAGTTCGTTAGCGGGAACGACAGGCAAAAAAAACCTGCGCATCTGCGCAGGTCGGTGTAATCAAGAAAACTTTTTGATGTTCACCCATCAATACCTCTGGGACCCTGACTGTAGCAAGGTGGCATGACGGTTCTCCATCTCTCAAACGCAACAGTTACCCGCAAAATGTAACCAGCGGTGAGATTGTTAGCACCCCATTCACATCAGGTGTTTTTTGATTTCCACCAGGCAACTCATGGCGTTAGGGCCTTGCGTCAGTGACGAGGTGCCGATATCCAGCGTCAGCACATTGGGGTTACCGGCACGGTCCCACGGCTGCCAGGTGCGACCGAATCCGGGATCAAACCAGGCGCCAGTGGAGATAATCACCACACCTGGCGTCAAGCCATCGGTCAGACGCACACCGGCCAGCATACGGCCACGCGCATTACTGACTTCGATTTCGTCGCCATCCACAATCCCACGCGCACTGGCGTTCTGCGGATGCATATATAAGGTTTCACGCCCGGCCGTTTTATTCGCTTGTACCGTGGCAGTCGCGTCCATCTGGCTGTGCAGCCGATCCGAGGGCTGAATCGAGATCATATGTAGCGGGAAATCTTCGCTCAGCGGCGCACCCAACCACTCCTGCGGCTCGCGCCACTCCGGGTGTCCGGCAAAATCTTCCAGTTGATAATCGGCGATGGTCTGACAGAACAGCTCGATTTTACCACTGGCGGTCTGGATCGGATGGGCCTGCGGGTTAGCACGGAAATCATCCATAAACACATACGGCTTGCCACCTTCCGGGATCTCAACGAAACCACGCTCCCAGAATTCACCAAACTCCGGGAAGTGGATATCTTTGCGCGCGTGCGCCACCGCACACTGCTGATACAAGTGTTCAATCCACTGCATCTCGTTGCGCCCTTCGGTAAACAGATCGCGGTAGCCAAGTCGATCGGCGATATCCGCAAAGATATCGAAGTCATGACGCGCCTGATGCTGCGGTTTCACCGCCTGATGCATCGCAAACACAAAACGATCACGTGAAGATCCGCCGATGTCGTTGCGCTCCAGCGTGGTGGTGGCGGGTAACACGATATCCGCCATCTGCGCCGCCGGGGTCCAGACGATATCCTGCACGATAACGGTATCCGGGCGCTGCCAGCCTTCCACCAGGCGGTTAAGCTGCTGATGGTGGTGGAACGGATTACCGCCCGCCCAGTGCACCAGATGGATATCGGGATAGTGCAAGGTTTCGCCCTGGAAATGGTAAGGCTGGCCGGGATTGAGCAGCATATCGCTGATGCGCGCGACCGGAATCGAGAAGTTGCCGGGATTCGGCCCGGTGCTCATCATCGGCGCGGGCCCTTCCTGACGCGGGTTGCCGACGCTGTTCATCGACCCATGACCAAACGAGAAGCCGCCGCCCGGCAAGCCCGGCTGACCAAGCATTGAAGAGAGCGCAATCATCATCCAGTACGGCTGCTCACCGCGATGGGCACGCTGTACCGAATAAGAACAAGTGATAAAGCTGCGTTTGCCAATCAGCTGCTGTGCCAGTAACGCAATACGCGCCGCCGGAATGCCGGTGATGGCACTCGCCCACGCCGGCGTTTTGGCGATGCCGTCGCTTTCGCCCAGCAGATATTCACGTAACTGCGGCCAGCCGGTGCAATGGCTGACGAGGAAACTTTCGTCCAGCGCGTTACGGCGGGTGATTTCGAAGCCAAGCGCCAGCATCAGCGCCACATCGGTATTCGGGCGAATCGGAATCCACTCGGCATTCACAAACGCCGGGCAGTCATCGCGCATTGGGCTGATGTTGATGATTGGCGTGCCTTTGGCGCTCAACTGCTCCAGCGCCGGTTTCAGGCTGTGCTGTCCGGCACCGCCCGACGCCACCTGGGCATTTTTCAGCGCCAGACCACCGAAGGCGATAAAGATGTCGGCATGTTCCACCACGCTCGGCCAGTCGGTGACGCGGCCGGTGAGCGGCATGTAGGTACCAATCACATAGGGCAGGAAGAACTGCGCGGCGCCCCAGCTATAGTTGCCCTGCTGATCCACCCCGCCGCCGCCCTGGAAGTAGAAACGACGGATCAGGGTGCGCGCATGGTTAACGCGTCCCGCCGATGACCAGCCGTAAGAGCCGTTGAAAATACCCGATGCGCCATAGCGATCCCGCACGCGGCGATTCTCTTCTGCCACCAGATCCAGTGCGGTATCCCAATCCACGGCGACAAAATCTTCACGTCCACGCAGCGTGCGATCGCTATTCTCACGCGACTTTAGCCATGAACGACGCACCATTGGCTGGCGGATACGCTTATCCGAGTAGACCAGTTCCGGGATGGTGTTGAGCATCGGCGACGGATCGGCGTCAGCAAAAAAGGGTTCACAGCCAATCAGGCGGTCGTTTTCCGTGACGGCAGTAAATGCGCCCCAG
>NZ_CAJCKS010000118.1:0-15303 GCF_903970985.1 Pantoea sp. ME81
GTTGCGCGTGCGGTTGGCAAACGCCGAACAGACCATCCTGCTCTACAGCGCTTCGGATATCGAACTGCTCAATGCAGATACCGTCGGCGCACATCCCTTTCTGCAGCGCGTGGGGCCCGATGTGCTCGATGCCACTTTAACGGTGGCAGAGGTGCGTGAGCGGCTGCTATCGCCGCGTTTTCGTCGCCGTCAGTTCAGCGGATTGTTACTCGATCAGGCCTTTCTGGCGGGATTGGGTAACTATTTGCGTGTGGAGATTTTATGGCATGCCGGATTGCTGGCATCGCATCGGGCGCAGGATCTCACTGAGGCACAGCTCAATGCATTAAGTGAGGCGATGCTGGCGGTGCCACGTTTGTCGTATCAGATGCGCGGCAGTATGAAGAAATACCATGCCGATGCGGCGTTTCGCTTTGAGGTGTTTCATCGCCAGGGCAAGAGATGTCGGCGCTGCGGCACGCTGATTGAGAAGGGCACGCTATCGTCGCGGCCATTTTACTGGTGCCCGGGATGTCAGTTTTGACACCATAATGCGAACAATAAAAAAGCTGCCATCTCAATGAAATGGCAGCCTTTCTTTCACACTCATTTAGCTGTGGATTACTTTTTCAGCGCCGAGTTAAATGGACGCTCGGTGTAACCGGTGTACAGCTGACGTGGACGCGCAATCTTCATGCCTTCGTCGTGCATCTCTTTCCAGTGTGCAATCCAACCCACGGTACGCGCCATCGCGAAAATGACGGTAAACATGGAAGAAGGAATACCCATCGCTTTCAGAATAATGCCAGAGTAGAAATCGACGTTTGGATAGAGTTTACGCTCGATGAAGTACGGGTCGTTCAGCGCGATATGTTCCAGCTCCATCGCCACTTCCAGCAGGTCATCTTTCATACCCAACTCATTCAGCACTTCGTGACAGGTTTCACGCATCACGGTGGCGCGCGGGTCATAGTTTTTGTAAACACGGTGACCGAAGCCCATCAGACGGAACGAATCGTTTTTATCTTTCGCGCGACGTACGAATTCTGGGATGTGTTCAACGGTGCTGATCTCTTCCAGCATACGCAGGGTAGCTTCGTTGGCGCCACCGTGTGCCGGTCCCCACAGCGAAGCGATACCCGCAGCGATACAGGCAAATGGGTTTGCACCAGAAGAACCGGCGGTACGCACGGTTGAGGTAGAGGCGTTCTGCTCATGATCAGCATGCAGAATCAGAATACGGTCCATGGCGCGTTCCAGCACCGGGTTCACTTTGTACTCTTCACACGGTGTGGCGAACATCATATGCAGGAAGTTGCCTGCGTAGGACAGGTCGTTACGTGGGTAAACGAACGGCTGGCCAATCGAATATTTGTAGCACATCGCTGCCATGGTCGGCATTTTGGACAGCAGGCGGAAGGCAGCGATTTCACGGTGACGTTCAATGTTGACGTCTAAGGAGTCGTGATAGAACGCCGCCAGGGCGCCAGTGACACCACACATGACCGCCATCGGATGCGAGTCGCGGCGGAAGCCATGGAACAGTCGGGTGATTTGCTCGTGGATCATGGTGTGGCGGGTAACGGTGGTGCGGAATTCTTCAAACTGGGCTTGGGTCGGAGCTTCGCCATTCAGCAGGATGTAACACACTTCGAGGTAGTTGGAGTGGGTTGCCAGTTCGGAAATCGGGAAGCCGCGGTGTAACAGAATGCCTTCATCACCATCAATAAAAGTGATTTTAGATTCGCATGACGCAGTAGAGGTGAAACCGGGATCGAAAGTGAACAGGCCGTGATTGCCAAGTGTGCGGACATCAACAACGTCTTGTCCCAGCGTACCTTGCATCACATCCAGTTCAACGGAAGCATTATCTTGTAGGGTTAGCGTCACTTTTTTATCTGTCATTTTTCGTCTCCATAGCGCCTTAGTAGGTAAGGATCTTAGACACCAGAATAGCCTTCATGTTGTATAAAACCACAATCTTCACAGTATCACTCTGCGGTAACGTTTGTCGTGCAGGGTTACAGGGAGATGTATTAGGGCCAGTCGGTGGCGTTCGGGCATGACATGCTGAACAGCGCGGATGTTAAAGATCCTGTCACGACATAACTTCTTGGTAACCAATAACCTGATGCTTTGTGTTGCTCGTAAAGGCAATGTTACATAACTTGAGCTTAGGGGAAAGTGTATCCCCATAACTTTTGTGCATCATAGGGCTTTAATGCGTTTGTTTGTAACTGAAATGTTGATCTTTTGTCAAATCAGATAATTAAAAATGTATGAATTGTGAAATTCGTGAGTCGGATCACTGTTCAGCCTAAATGTGACCAAAGAGATTGTAGGGGAATTGTAATCAGAATGTGATCCTCCTATACTGCCGCCAGGTCTCCGGAATACCCTGACACCAGGAGCCACCCAGCGTTTTTTTCGCTTCACTTAACACTGGATGTTGCTTTTTTGGTGGCGGTTGCAGTCTGAACACGCGCTGTGCTCTGATGCGACTCAGGTCCGGAGGAAGCAAAATAAAAAAGAGCTGTGTGGGCAAAACCGTGAAAAAACAAAGACCTGTTAACTTGGATCTCTCGACGATCCGGTTTCCCGTTACTGCAATATCGTCCATTCTCCACCGCGTCTCCGGCGTGATCACCTTTGTCGCTCTCGGAATACTGCTCTGGTTACTGGGTCTCTCTCTCTCTTCTCCTGAAGGCTTCCAGCAAGCGGCTTCCATCATGGACAGCTTCTTCGCCAAATTCATCATGTGGGGCATCCTGACTGCGCTGGCGTACCACGTCGTGGGCGGTATTCGTCATATGCTGGCTGATTTTGGCTTTATGGAAGAAACCCTGCAGGTGGGAACCCGTTCCGCGCAAGCGGCTTTTGGTATCACTGTCGTGCTCTCAATTTTGGCTGGAGTCCTCGTATGGTAAGCAATGCTTCTGCATTAGGACGCAACGGTATTCATGACTGGCTGTTACTGCGTGCTGCTGCAATCTTAATGACGCTCTACATCATCTACATCCTTGGTTTTGTGGTGATGACCGGCACCCTGACCTATGACGCCTGGCACGGCTTCTTCGCCTCTGCCTTCACGAAAGTGTTTACGATACTGACGCTGTTCTCGATTCTGGTCCACGGCTGGATTGGTATGTGGCAGGTCCTGACCGACTACGTTAAACCAGTAGCAACCCGCTTGCTGCTGCAGTTTGTGATTGTGGTCGCGCTGTTGTCGTATGCCGTTTATGGAATCGTTGTTGTGTGGGGTGTGTAAATGAGTTTGCCAGTCAGAGAATTTGATGCCGTGGTGATCGGCGCGGGTGGCGCGGGAATGCGCGCGGCTCTGCAAATCTCCCAATCGGGCCAGACTTGTGCCCTGTTATCCAAAGTTTTCCCAACCCGTTCTCATACCGTATCGGCGCAGGGCGGTATTACCGTTGCGCTAGGTAACACCCATGAAGATAACTGGGAATGGCATATGTACGATACCGTTAAAGGTTCCGACTATATCGGTGACCAGGACGCGATCGAGTATATGTGTCACGTCGGTCCGGAAGCGATTCTGGAACTGGAACACATGGGTCTGCCTTTCTCCCGTCTTGATGACGGCCGCGTATATCAGCGTCCGTTTGGTGGTCAGTCGAAGAACTTCGGCGGTGAGCAGGCGGCGCGTACCGCTGCGGCAGCCGACCGTACTGGCCACGCACTGCTGCATACCCTGTATCAGCAGAACCTGAAAAACAAAACCACCATCTTCTCCGAATGGTATGCGCTGGATCTGGTGAAAAATGAAGACGGTGCGATTGTCGGCTGTACCGCTATCTGCATGGAAACCGGTGAAACCGTTTACTTCAAAGCGAAAGCGACCATTCTGGCAACGGGCGGTGCAGGCCGTATTTACCAGTCCACCACTAACGCGCACATCAACACCGGTGACGGCGTAGGTATGGCGCTGCGTGCCGGTGTGCCGGTGCAGGATATGGAAATGTGGCAGTTCCACCCAACCGGTATCGCCGGTGCGGGTGTGCTGGTCACTGAAGGTTGCCGTGGTGAAGGTGGATACCTGCTGAACAAACACGGCGAACGCTTCATGGAGCGTTATGCGCCAAACGCCAAAGACCTGGCAGGTCGTGACGTGGTCGCACGCTCCATGATGGTGGAAATTCGTGAAGGCCGTGGTTGTGACGGTCCATGGGGCCCGCACATCAAGCTGAAACTCGATCATCTGGGCGCAGAAGTTTTGGAATCGCGTCTGCCGGGTATCCTTGAGCTGTCGCGTACCTTTGCGCACGTCGATCCGATTAAAGAGCCGATTCCGGTTATTCCAACCTGCCACTACATGATGGGCGGCGTGCCGACCAAAGTGACCGGTCAGGCGCTGCGCGTGAATGAGCAGGGTGAAGACGAAGTGATTCCGGGCCTGTTCGCGGTAGGCGAAATTGCTTGTGTATCAGTACATGGCGCTAACCGTCTCGGCGGTAACTCGTTGCTCGACCTGGTGGTATTTGGCCGCGCGGCGGGTGTGCACCTGCTGGAGTGTCTGGAAGAGCAGGGTGAACTGCGCGAAGCCACGCAGGAAAACATTGATGCCGCCATGGCGCGCTTCAACCGCTGGGAAAACAACACCACGGGTGAAGATCCGGTTGAAATCCGTAAAGCGTTGCAGCGTTGCATGCAGAACAACTTCTCGGTATTCCGTGAAGGTGATGCGATGCGTGAAGGTCTGGAAGAGCTGAAAGTGATTCGTGAACGCCTGAAGTCAGCGCGTCTTGATGACCGTTCGCCAGATTTCAACACCCAGCGTATCGAGTGCCTTGAGCTGGATAACCTGATGGAAACCGCGTACGCCACGGCGGTCGCCGCAAACTTCCGTACCGAAAGCCGTGGCGCACACAGCCGCTTCGACTACCCGGAACGTGATGATGCTAACTGGCTGTGTCACAGCCTCTATGTTCCGCAAACGGAAAGCATGACGCGCCGTGAGGTGAACATGCAACCGAAACTGCGTGCGGCCTTCCCGCCGAAAGCGCGTACCTACTAATTGCGGAGATCATCATGAGACTCGAATTTTCTATCTATCGTTACAACCCGGAAGTCGATGACAAGCCGCGTATGCAGGAATACACGCTGGAGTCAGAAGACGGTCGTGACATGATGTTGCTGGACGCGTTGATTCGTCTGAAAGAGAAGGACCCAACGCTGGCCTTCCGTCGCTCATGCCGTGAAGGTGTTTGCGGTTCTGACGGCCTCAACATGAACGGCAAAAACGGCTTGGCCTGCATCACGCCAGTCTCCGCACTGGGTAATGGCACGAAGAAAATTGTTATCCGTCCACTGCCTGGTTTGCCGGTGATCCGCGACCTCGTCGTTGATATGGGACAATTCTATACGCAGTATGAGAAGATTAAGCCTTTCCTGTTGAATAATGGGGAAAATCCGCCAGCACGCGAGCATCTGCAGACCCCGGCAGACCGTGAGCACCTGGATGGATTGTACGAGTGTATTCTGTGCGCTTGCTGCTCGACCTCGTGCCCATCGTTCTGGTGGAACCCGGACAAGTTCATCGGTCCGGCAGGTTTGTTAGCCGCTTACCGTTTCCTGATCGACAGCCGCGATACCGAAACCGATGCGCGACTGGACAATCTGAACGATGCTTTCAGTGTATTCCGCTGTCACAGCATCATGAACTGTGTGAGCGTGTGCCCGAAAGGACTAAACCCGACGCGCGCTATCGGCCATATTAAGTCGATGCTGCTGCAACGCGGGGCGTAACACACTGAAGTCACTGTCCGGGAACTTAAGGTTCCCGGCAGTTTACGGAAGCCTTTATAAGCGCGGTACTGACCACGCTTATAAAGGTTCCCTTACGGGCCAGGCGCCGGTTGCGCACAGGTTCGTATCGCTGAACTCACTACGGCAAGCCGCGAAAGCGGCAACAAATGAAACCTCATAAAAAGCAGATTAATGCTTAAGGGATCACAATGCAGAACAGCGCGATGAAACCCTGGCTGGACTCCTCCTGGCTGGCCGGCGCGAACCAATCCTACATAGAGCAACTCTATGAGGATTTCCTGACCGATCCTGACTCAGTTGATGAAATGTGGCGCGAGCTGTTCCAACAGCTGCCCGGCACTGGCGTGAAACCTGAGCAGTTTCACTCCACCACGCGTGATTATTTCCGCCGCCTGGCAAAAGATGCGACCCGCTACACATCCTCAGTCACCGATCCGGCTACTAATTCCAAACAGGTTAAAGTGCTGCAGCTGATCAATGCGTTCCGCTTCCGCGGCCATCAGCACGCTAACCTCGATCCGCTCGGCCTGTGGAAACAGGATCGGGTTGCGGATCTTGACCCTTCTTATCACGATCTCACCGACGCCGATTTTCAGGAAAGCTTTAACGTAGGTTCCTTTGCCATTGGTAAAGAGACCATGAAGCTGGCTGATCTGTTCGCGGCGCTGCAGCAGACCTATTGTGGCTCGATTGGTGCAGAGTACATGCACATCAACAACACCGATGAGAAACGCTGGATTCAGCAGCGTCTGGAATCGGTGGTCGGCCATGCGTCATTCAGCAGCGACGAGAAAAAAGGTTTCCTGAAAGAGCTGACCGCGGCTGAAGGTCTGGAAAAATACCTCGGCGCGAAATTCCCGGGTGCAAAACGCTTTTCACTGGAAGGCGGTGATGCACTGGTGCCGATGCTGCGCGAAATGATTCGCCATGCAGGCAAAAGCGGTACGCGTGAAGTGGTTCTCGGGATGGCGCACCGTGGTCGTCTCAACGTCCTGATCAACGTACTGGGTAAAAAGCCACAGGATCTGTTTGACGAATTCTCCGGCAAACACAAAGAGCACCTCGGCACCGGCGACGTGAAGTACCACATGGGCTTCTCGTCTGACGTTGAAACCGAAGGTGGTTTAGTGCACCTGGCGCTGGCGTTTAACCCGTCACACCTCGAAATCGTAAGCCCAGTGGTCATGGGTTCGGTGCGTGCACGTCTGGATCGTCTGGCTGAGCCAAGCAGCAACAAAGTTCTGCCGATCACCATCCACGGTGATGCGGCGGTGATCGGCCAGGGCGTGGTGCAGGAAACCCTGAACATGTCTGCGGCGCGCGGTTACGAAGTGGGCGGTACCGTTCGCATCGTGATTAACAACCAGGTAGGTTTCACCACCTCGAACCCGAAAGATGCGCGTTCAACGCCTTACTGCACCGACATCGGCAAGATGGTGCTGGCGCCAATCTTCCACGTGAATGCGGACGATCCAGAAGCGGTGGCCTTCGTGACTCGCCTGGCGTTGGATTATCGCAACACCTTTAAACGCGACGTGTTTATCGATCTGGTGTGCTACCGCCGTCACGGCCATAACGAAGCGGATGAGCCAAGTGCAACCCAGCCGCTGATGTACCAGAAAATCAAGAAACACCCAACGCCACGTAAGATCTACGCCGATCAGCTGGAAAGCGAAGGTGTGGCGACATTAGAAGATGCGACTGAATTGGTCAATCTCTACCGTGATGCGTTGGATGAAGGCGAATGCGTGGTGCCAGAATGGCGTCCGATGAGCCTGCACTCCTTCACTTGGTCGCCGTACCTGAACCACGAGTGGGATGAAAACTATCCTGCCACGGTTGAGTACAAACGCCTGCAAGAGCTGGCGCGCCGCATCAGCAGCGTACCGGAAGCCGTCGAAGTGCAGTCGCGCGTGGCTAAGATTTACAACGACCGTAAAGAGATGGCGGAAGGCAACAAGCCATTTGACTGGGGCGGCGCGGAAAACCTGGCGTACGCGACCTTGGTTGATGAAGGCATTCCTGTTCGTCTGTCGGGTGAAGACTCCGGCCGCGGCACCTTCTTCCACCGTCATGCGGTGATCCACAACCAAACCAACGGCTCAACCTACACCCCGCTGCACCATGTCCATAACGGCCAGGGTCAGTTCAAGGTCTGGGATTCCGTGCTGTCAGAAGAAGCCGTATTGGCCTTTGAATATGGCTATGCCACCGCAGAACCGCGCGTGCTGACCATTTGGGAAGCGCAGTTCGGTGACTTTGCCAACGGTGCTCAGGTGGTGATCGACCAGTTCATCAGCTCCGGCGAGCAGAAGTGGGGCCGTATGTGTGGCCTGGTGATGCTGCTGCCACACGGTTATGAAGGCCAGGGTCCAGAGCACTCCTCTGCGCGTCTGGAGCGCTATCTGCAACTCTGTGCTGAACAGAACATGCAGGTGTGCGTACCTTCAACGCCAGCACAGGTTTACCATATGCTGCGCCGCCAAGCGCTGCGCGGTATGCGCCGTCCGCTGATCGTGATGTCACCGAAATCGCTGCTGCGTCATCCGCTGGCGGTCTCCAGCCTGGAAGAGCTGGCCAATGGCAGCTTCCAGCCGGCGATTGGCGAGATTGACGATCTGGATCCGAAACAAGTGAAACGCGTGGTGATGTGTTCCGGTAAGGTTTATTACGATTTGCTGGAACAGCGTCGCAAGAATGAGCAGACCGATGTCGCCATCGTGCGTATCGAACAGCTCTATCCGTTCCCGCACAAAGTAGTGCAGGAGGTATTGAAAAATTATGCACATGTGCAGGATTTCGTCTGGTGTCAGGAAGAGCCACTGAACCAGGGCGCATGGTATTGCAGTCAGCATCATTTCCGCGAAGTGGTTCCCTTCGGTGCGTCACTGCGTTACGCAGGTCGTCCGGCTTCTGCTTCACCAGCCGTGGGCTACATGTCCGTACATCAACAACAGCAGCAAGACCTGGTTAACGACGCGCTGAACCTTGGTTAATTAAAAGGAAAGAAAATGAGTAGCGTAGAAATTCTGGTTCCCGATTTGCCTGAATCCGTAGCGGATGCAACGGTTGCAACCTGGCACAAAAAACCCGGCGATGCGGTCAGTCGCGATGAAGTACTGGTTGAGATTGAAACGGACAAAGTTGTGCTTGAAGTGCCTGCTTCAGCAGACGGTGTACTGGAAGCGATTCTGGAAGACGAAGGCGCTACGGTGCTCTCGCGCCAGCTGTTAGGCCGCCTGGTGGAAGGCAACAGCGGTGGTAAAGAGACCTCTGCGAAAGTAGAAACGAAAGAAGCGACCCCAGAACAGCGTAAAACCGCGTCTCTGGAAGAAGAGAGCAACGATGCGCTGAGCCCAGCGGTTCGTCGCCTGATCGCTGAAAACAATCTCGACGCGAGCCAGATTAAAGGCACCGGTGTCGGCGGTCGTCTGACGCGTGAAGATGTTGAGAAGCATGTCGCGAAGAAAGCTGACGGCGCGAAAGCGGCGCCTGCAGCAGCGGCTGCGGCACCTCAGGCTGCTGTGGCTAACCGCAGCGAAAAACGCGTACCAATGACGCGTCTGCGTAAGCGTGTGGCTGAGCGTCTGCTGGAAGCGAAAAACAGCACCGCGATGCTGACCACCTTCAACGAAATCAACATGAAGCCGATCATGGATCTGCGTAAGCAGTACGGCGACGCGTTTGAGAAACGTCACGGTGTGCGTCTGGGCTTCATGTCCTTCTACATCAAAGCGGTGGTTGAAGCTCTGAAACGCTATCCAGAAGTGAACGCTTCTATCGATGGCGAAGATGTGGTTTACCACAACTACTTCGACGTCAGCATCGCGGTATCTACCCCGCGCGGCCTGGTAACCCCAGTGCTGAAAGATGTTGATGCGTTGAGCATGGCTGACATCGAGAAGAAAATTAAAGAACTGGCGGTGAAAGGCCGTGACGGTAAGCTGACGGTTGACGAGCTGACCGGTGGTAACTTCACCATCACCAACGGCGGTGTGTTCGGTTCCCTGATGTCTACCCCGATCATCAACCCACCGCAGAGCGCGATTCTGGGCATGCACGCGATCAAAGAGCGCCCGATGGCGGTCAATGGTCAGGTTGTGATCCTGCCAATGATGTATCTGGCACTCTCTTATGACCACCGTCTGATCGATGGCCGTGAATCCGTGGGCTATCTGGTCGCGGTGAAAGAGATGCTGGAAGATCCGGCGCGTCTGCTGCTGGACGTCTAATTTTCGCCGGGCGCATCGCACAACGGTGCGCCCAAACTCATATCTGAATGGATAGAACATCATGAACTTACATGAATACCAGGCGAAGCAGTTGTTTGCTCGCTATGGCATGCCAGCTCCAACTGGTTACGCCTGCGCTACGCCACGTGAAGCAGAAGAAGCCGCCTCTAAAATTGGCGCAGGTCCGTGGGTAGTAAAATGTCAGGTACATGCCGGTGGCCGCGGTAAAGCGGGTGGCGTGAAAGTGGTGAACAGCAAGGAAGATATCCGTGCATTTGCTGAGCATTGGTTGGGCAAGCGTCTGGTGACCTACCAAACTGATGCAGATGGCCAGCCGGTAAACCAGATTCTGGTTGAAGCCGCGACTGACATCGACCAGGAACTGTATCTGGGTGCGGTAGTTGACCGTGCTACCCGTCGCGTGATCTTCATGGCTTCCACCGAAGGCGGCGTGGAAATCGAGAAAGTGGCGGAAGAAACCCCGCACCTGATCCACAAAATGGCATTGGATCCGCTGGCCGGACCTCAGCCATATCAGGGTCGTGAGTTGGCGTTCAAACTGGGCCTGTCCGGTAAGCAAGTTAGCCAGTTCACCAAAATCTTCATGGGCCTGGCGACCATGTTCCTGGAGCGCGACCTGGCGATGGTTGAGATCAACCCGCTGGTGATCACCAAGCAGGGCGACCTGATCTGCCTCGATGGCAAGCTGGGCGCCGACGGTAACGCATTGTTCCGTCAGCCTGAGCTGCGTGAAATGCGCGATCCAAGCCAGGAAGATCCACGTGAAGCACACGCAACACAGTGGGAACTGAACTACGTTGCGCTGGATGGCAACATTGGCTGTATGGTAAACGGTGCCGGTCTGGCAATGGGTACCATGGACATCGTGAAACACCACGGCGGCCAGCCTGCTAACTTCCTCGATGTGGGTGGCGGCGCGACCAAAGAGCGCGTAACCGAAGCCTTCAAAATCATCCTGTCTGACGATGCCGTTAAAGCGGTATTCGTTAACATCTTCGGCGGCATCGTGCGTTGCGACCTGATCGCAGACGGCATCATCGGTGCAGTTGCAGAAGTGGGTGTGAACGTGCCAGTAGTGGTCCGTCTGGAAGGTAACAACGCCGAGCTGGGCGCGAAGAAACTGGCCGACAGCGGTCTGAACATCATTGCAGCAACCAGCCTGACAGACGCTGCGCAGCGTGTTGTTGCTGCCGCGGAGGGTAAATAATGTCCATTCTTATCGACAAAAACACCAAAGTCATTTGCCAGGGTTTCACCGGTGGCCAGGGGACTTTCCACTCTGAGCAGGCTTTGGCCTATGGTACGCAGCTGGTTGGCGGTGTCACGCCAGGCAAAGGCGGCACCACGCATCTGGGTCTGCCAGTGTTTAACACCGTGCGTGAAGCGGTAGAAGCCACAGGCGCAACTGCCACTGTGATCTACGTTCCAGCTCCGTTCTGCAAAGACGGTATCCTGGAAGCCATCGACGCAGGCATCAAACTGATCATCACCATCACCGAAGGTATCCCAACGCTGGATATGCTGACCGTGAAAGTGAAGCTGGATGAAGCTGGCGTGCGCATGATCGGCCCGAACTGCCCAGGCGTGATCACCCCAGGCGAATGTAAGATCGGTATCATGCCGGGCCACATTCACCAGCCAGGCCGTGTCGGTATCGTATCCCGTTCAGGTACCCTGACTTATGAAGCCGTTAAGCAGACCACTGACATTGGTTACGGCCAGTCAACCTGCGTGGGCATCGGTGGTGACCCGATCCCAGGTTCAAACTTCATCGATATCCTGAAAATGTTCCAGGATGACCCACAGACCGAAGTGATCGTGATGATCGGTGAGATCGGTGGTAGCGCTGAAGAAGAAGCCGCAGCCTTCATTAAAGAGCACGTGACCAAGCCGGTTGTCGGCTACATCGCGGGTGTGACTGCACCGAAAGGCAAACGTATGGGCCACGCAGGCGCCATCATTGCTGGTGGTAAAGGCACCGCTGACGAGAAATTCGCTGCGCTGGAAGCGGCCGGTGTGAAAACTGTACGCAGCCTGGCTGACATTGGCGACGCCGTTAAAGCAGTTCTGCCAATCAAATAAGCCATCACTGTTGATGCGCATGAAGCCACCTTCGGGTGGCTTTTTTTATGTCTGAAAGAGAGGGGGGGTAGCCAGTGGCCACAACGCCCTGTGCAGAGTCACACAAAAAGCAGGGAAAAACCGTAACGGAGATAAAATCTGCGGCTATGCTTACTGAGTTGGTAAGGTAAAGATAGGAAAATGTGCGTGATCTCACAGGGGAAATTAAACCTGAGTATCCGGTATTAACGTTAAAAAAATACGGGAGAAGTAATTATTTCCTTAATTGCATCACGCGATCATGACAACTAATTAACAACAACGCTAACACTACATATCTGAAAAAATATTGTCTTAATCCAGATCAATAAAGGGTGAGATATAACAAACTTTACTGCTGGCATCACGCACGACAAACGGTATAAATTGCGCTGCATCAATTCAGTCTTTTCCGCGAATTTTCAGGAGTTTGAGCCAGGCGTTGTTAGCGCAATTCTGTCGCCTTCTTGCATCACACTCCCGCTCGAAACAGATTGAAGCGATCGGTTTTTCGGGAAATTTTCAACACTGTTACTCACTCATTTCGGGCTACAGATTTCTCTGTTCTGTCAGTAATAAAACTGGAATCAATAATCAGTCGTTCCTGGATCTTATTCTGCACGTCAATGTTCGTTGTTTACCGTTGTCAGCCGCAGAGTAAATTCATGCGAGGAGCAAGGAGTCATCATGTTAGATATTGTCGAGCTGTCGCGTTTACAGTTTGCCCTGACGGCGATGTACCATTTCCTGTTCGTCCCCTTAACGCTGGGTATGGCGTTTTTGTTGGCGATCATGGAAACCGTATATGTCCTGACGGGTAAGCAAATTTATAAAGACATGACCAAGTTCTGGGGCAAGTTGTTCGGTATCAACTTTGCGCTGGGTGTCGCAACCGGTCTCACCATGGAGTTTCAGTTCGGGACCAACTGGTCATATTACTCCCACTACGTCGGCGATATCTTTGGTGCGCCGCTCGCCATTGAAGGCTTGATGGCGTTCTTCCTTGAATCCACCTTTGTTGGTCTGTTCTTCTTCGGTTGGGATCGCCTTGGCAAAGTCCAGCACCTGGCGGTCACCTGGCTGGTGGCGCTCGGTTCTAACATGTCTGCGCTGTGGATTCTGGTGGCGAACGGTTGGATGCAAAACCCGATCGCATCCGAATTTAATTTCGAAACCATGCGCATGGAGATGGTGAGCTTCTCCGAGCTGGTGCTCAACCCGGTTGCGCAGGTGAAATTTGTCCACACCGTGGCGGCAGGGTACACCGCTGGCGCGATGTTTGTGCTGGGTATCAGTGCCTGGTATCTGCTGAAAGGACGCGATGTGGCTTTCGCTAAGCGCTCATTCGGTATCGCAGCCAGCTTTGGCATGGCCGCGATTCTGTCGGTTATCGTGCTGGGTGATGAATCCGGTTATGAAATGGGTGACGTACAGAAAACCAAACTCGCAGCGATTGAAGCCGAGTGGGAAACGCAGCCTGCACCTGCGGCCTTCACGCTGTTTGGTATTCCCGATCAGGATTCGCAGGAGAACAAGTACGCGATTCAAATCCCGTATTTGCTCGGGCTGATCGCGACGCGATCGGTGGATACACCGGTCACCGGTCTGAAAGATCTGCTGTCGCAGCATGAAGTGCGCATCCGCAACGGCATGAAAGCCTACGCGTTGCTGAATGAACTGCGCGCGGGCAGCAAAGATCCTGCGGTGCGTAGCCAGTTCGAAGCCAGCAAACAGGATCTCGGTTATGGCTTGCTGCTGAAGCGCTACACCCCGGATGTGGCGAATGCGACTGAAGCGCAGATTCAGAAAGCGACACAGGATTCGATTCCACGTGTGGCTCCGCTCTATTTCGCCTTCCGTATCATGGTGCTGTGTGGCGTGTTGCTGCTGGGCATTATCGCACTGTCATTCCTGAGTGTGATTCGCAACCGCATTGGCAAGAGCCGCTGGCTGCTCAAGGCGGCGCTGTACGGTATTCCGCTGCCATGGATTGCCATCGAATCAGGCTGGTTTGTCGCTGAGTATGGTCGTCAGCCGTGGGCAATTGGTGAAGTGCTGCCGACCGCCGTGGCGAACTCCTCACTGACCGTTGGCGATCTGCTGTTCTCAATGATTCTTATTTGCGGTCTCTACACCCTTTTCCTGGTGGCGGAAATGTACCTGATGTTCAAGTTCGCTCGTCTGGGACCTAGCAGCCTGAAGACTGGCCGCTACCATCATGAGACCGTGAAAGCGGCCGCTCAGTCAGTACGTGGATAAGGAGAGCAACCATGTTTGATTATGAAGTATTGCGCTTTGTCTGGTGGTTGCTGATTGGCGTGCTGCTAATTGGCTTTGCGGTTACCGACGGGTTTGATATGGGGGTCGGTATGCTGACGCGCATCCTTGGCCGTACCGATACCGAACGACGTATCATGATTAACAGCATCGCCCCGCACTGGGACGGCAACCAGGTATGGCTGATCACCGCGGGTGGCGCGCTGTTTGCTGCCTGGCCAATGGTTTACGCCGCCGCGTTTTCCGGCTTCTATGTGGCGATGATTTTGGTGCTGGCTTCGCTGTTCTTCCGCCCGGTGGGTTTTGACTACCGTTCGAAGATTGAGGACATGCGCTGGCGCAACACCTGGGACTGGGGCATTTTCATCGGTAGCTTTGTACCACCACTGGTGATTGGCGTGGCCTTCGGCAACTTGCTGCAAGGCGTACCTTTCCATGCGGATGAGTATCTGCGTCTGTTCTACACCGGTAACTTCTTCCAGTTACTCAATCCGTTTGGCTTGCTGGCGGGTGTGATCAGCGTCGCGATGATCCTGACACAGGGTGCGACCTATCTGCAGATGCGTACCAACGGCGATCTGCACCTGCGTGCGCGCGGCACCGCGCAAATCAGTGCGCTGGTGATGATGGTGTGCTTCGTATTAGCCGGTGTGTGGGTGAAATACGGAATTGATGGCTATGTGGTGAAAAGCGTCATCGATCATCACGCTGCATCCAACCCGCTGGGCAAAGAAGTGGTGCGTGAAGCCGGTGCGTGGATGGTGAACTTCGAGCAGACGCCAATCCTGTGGCTGTTCCCGCTGCTTGGCGTAGTGCTGCCGCTGCTGACCGTGCTCTGTTCACGCATGGAGAAGGGCGCCTGGGCGTTTGTCTTTTCTTCATTGACGCTGGCATGCGTCATTATGAC
>NZ_CAJCKS010000119.1:0-15162 GCF_903970985.1 Pantoea sp. ME81
CTTCAATAAGTAATGTTCATTGACAGAATAGTATTTTTTAGGATCAAAGGCAGCAGATTTGATGGAGTGGGTCTCATCGGAATTATTTATAGTTGTGACTAAAAACGTGCGGTCCAGTCGACAAAGGTGGGCGTTGTGACTAAAAACGTGCGGTCCAGTCGACAAAGGTGGGCGTTGTGACTAAAAACGTGCGGTCCAGTCGACAAAGGTGGGCGTTACGTAAAGTCGGCGTGAATACATCCCTGTAGCCTCGGACGCCGCATCCATGCGGCGTACGCTTTACTCCACTACCCACCTTTGTCTCCTTTATGCAAGTTCGTTGCGGTTTTTTTGGCGCTGAATTTGAATCGAACGCTCATGTTTACACTGACTACAGCAATAACAGCCCTGACCACCGTTGTCTCTATACGGAGGCTTGGTGCGATGTTTTATTGGTCCAGTACTGAACAGAACTTTCAAGTTTGCACGGACTACAGCAATGACAGTCCCAACTGCGCCATAAAGGCCAGCCCGAAGAGCAAAGCGTTCGCGCCAGGGATGGCGCGGTCGATCTGCATGGATGCGGGGTTCCTTTGCGATCGGGCTGGCCTTAATGGGGCTATGCACAAAACTTTCAGCAACCCTACCTTACATTCAAAATATAAGCGCCAACCCCTGCAATCCCCACCCAATATCCACCATTCTGAGCACCAAGCCTCCAACATCCTCGAATCGACGCCCCAAAACAAAAAAGGTGCGCCAATTTGCGCACCTCTTAAACATCCCACTCACGACTACGAAGTTAAACGCTTAACCGGCGCATTCTTCTGGCGATCCCACATCACGGTCAGCAGGCGCTGCAGTGCGATAAACGCGAACAACAGAATACCGATGGCGATCTTTGTCCACCAGGAACTCAACGTACCGTCGAAGTTAATCCATGTCTGAATCAGCCCCTGAATCAACACCCCAAACAGCGTGCCGAGTACCGTGCCGACACCACCGGACAGCAAGGTGCCGCCAATAACTACCGAGGCAATCGCGTCCAGTTCCACGCCCAAACCTGCCAGGGCATAGCCTGCTGAGGTATAGATCGAGAACACAATCCCCGCCAGTGTCGCCAGGGTGGTGGAAAGCATATAAATCTTGATGGTGGTGGCGCGCGTCGAAACGCCCATCAACTGCGCTGATGTCAGATTGCCGCCAATCGCATACACCTGATTACCAAAACGCGTGCGATGCGCGAGGATAATGCCGCCAATCACCACTACCAGCATAATCACTGCCAGCAAACTAAGACGCCCGCCGCCGGGAATCTTCCACGCCAGGCTCGACAGTGTGGAATACAGCGGATGATCGATGGGAATCGAATTCTCCGACACCAGATAGCTACAGCCGCGCAGGAAAAACATCCCCGCCAGGGTAATAATAAAGGCCGGGATCTTCAGCGCATCGATCAGCCAGCCCATCATGGCGCCAAACAGTGCTCCCATCGCCAGCACAATCGCGAAGGCAAGAATCGGATCGACGTGATAATCACCGATGATTTTCGCCAAAAATACACCGCTAAAGGCGATAACGGCCCCCACTGACAGATCGATACCGCCTGACAAAATCACAAACGTCATGCCCACGGCGATAATGCCGAGAAACGCGTTATCGGTCAGGATATTGCAGATCACGCGAGTCGAGGCAAAACCGGGAAACTGACTGAGGCAGAACAGATAACCGGCGACAAACACCAGCAGCGTAATCATTAATGGCAGATGGCGTTTAATCATTTTGGACGTCTCCCTTTCAGCATGGCGATAAAGCGCGGTGATTGCAGCAACAGCACACACATCACCACCACCGCTTTCACCACCTGATTCAGCTCCGGCGGGAAGCCAGACAGCAAAATACCGGTGTTCATCGACTGAATAATCAGCGCGCCAACCAGCGACAACACCAGATTAAAACGCCCGCCCATCAATGATGCACCGCCAATCACCACAGCGAGAATGGCATCCAACTCCAGCCATAGTCCGGCATTGTTGGCATCGGCACCCCGAATGTCTGCGGCCACGATCAGGCCCGCGACAGCCGCACACACACCGCTGATGGCATAGGTGGACATCACCACTAACCATCCGTTAACACCGGCATTACGTGCGGCGCGCAGGTTAATCCCCACCGCTTCGATAAACAGGCCCAGCGCGGTTTTGCGCGTCAGCAGCCACACTAACAGTGCCACCAGTAGCGTTATCCACACCGGAACCGGCAGCATCCACAGCGAGCCGCTGCCAAACCAGCCGAGGCTGTCGCTGTTAAAGGTCACAATCTGACCTTGGGTAATCAGCTGAGCGATACCGCGCCCGGCCACCATCAGAATCAACGTGGCAACAAACGGCTGAATCTTCAGCAGCGCCACCAGCACGCCGTTCCACAAGCCACAGGCCAGACCGGTGCCGAGTGTGGCGAGAATAATAAAACTCAGGCTGTGCCCCGCAACGGTTAACGTGGCCGCTGTCGCCCCCGCAATCGCCATCACCGCGCCGACAGACAAATCAATCCCGCCGGTGGCAATCACCAACGTCATACCGACCGCCAGTAAGGCGACGGGTGCAGCGCGGTTGAGGATATCAATCGGGCTGCCGAACAGGCGGCCGTCCTGAATATGCACGGCAAAAAAATTGTTGGCGACCAGGCTATCCACCAACAGCACCAGAATCAGCGCGACGATTTGCGGCATGCCTGGCGGTAACTTCGGCTTACGCCGTTCAGGTTTTGGATGTGTCATAGGGGATTCAAGCATGTTGTGCTCCTCCATCGGCGATGGCATTGACGATCGACGCCACCGACAGCTGCTCCAGCGGGATTTCAGCCACCTGCTTCAAATCACGCATGATCAACACGCGGTCGGCATAGCCCACCAGCTCTTCGAGTTCAGAGGAGATAACCAGTAACGCCAGTCCATCGGCGCACAGGGTTTCAATCAAACGAATGATCTCGGCATGTGCACCGACGTCAATGCCGCGCGTCGGTTCGTCGAGAATTAAGAATTGCGGCTTCGTCACCAGCCAGCGTGACAGCAGCACCTTCTGCTGATTACCGCCGGAGAGTAATTCCACCGGCTGATCGGCATGTGGCGTGCGAATTCCCAGGCTTTTGATAAAGCGATCGGCGATGGCCTGCTGCTCACGCCGTTTAATCGGTCGCAGCCAGCCGCGTTGGGCCTGTAGCGCCAGAATAATATTCTCGCGCACCGATGCAGCGCCGATAATACCGTCGGTTTTACGATCTTCCGGGCAGAACCCCATGCCCAGATGGGAGGCTTTAGACGGTGTCCGAATATGCTGTACTTTGCCTTTGATGGTGGCAGTACCCCGATCCGCACGACGGATACCAAACAGCACTTCGGCGGTTTCCGTGCGCCCCGATCCCAACAAGCCGGCTAAGCCCACCACTTCTCCCGGGCGCACTTCCAGGTCGAAAGGCTCAATGGTGCCCTTCTTGCCGTAGTCTTTGAATGACACCACCGGTTGGTTGCTTTTCAGCGTGCTGCCCTGACGCTGCAAGGCAGTTTCCAGTAACTCGCGCCCCAGCATCAGTTTGATCAATTCGATTTGCGGCAGCGATGCCGTATCACGCGTGGCTATAAACTGGCCATTGCGCAAAACGGTAATACGATCGGTGATGCGATATACCTGGTCGAGAAAATGAGTCACAAAAATCAGGCTCATCCCTTTGGCTTTCAGTTGCGCCATCAGGGTGAATAGCATTTCCACTTCGCTGGCATCGAGGCTGGCGGTGGGTTCATCGAGGATTAACACCTGTGCGGAGAGATCCACGGCGCGGCAAATCGCAATGATCTGCTGCATCGCCACCGAGTAATGGCCCAGGGGACGCGTCACGTCGAGAGCAAAACCGTAGTTACGCATCAGCGCATCGGCATCGCGCACCATACGTTTGCGGTCGATCATACCGAAACGGCGCGGCTCGCGGCCGATGTAGAGATTGTCTGCTACCGACATATTCGGCAGGAGATTCACCTCCTGATAAACCGTGCCGATGCCCATTTGCTGTGCATCGGCGGTATTGTGCGGTGAAATGGCAGTGCCATTCAGGGTGATGGTGCCTGCATCACGGGTGTACACGCCGGTCAGCACTTTAATCAGCGTGGATTTCCCGGCGCCGTTTTCGCCCAGCAGCGCCATGATCTCGCCTTTGCGAATGCTGAACGACACATTATCCAGCGCTTTCACGCCGGGGAAACCTTTGCTGATACCGTTGAGAGTCAGGAGTGCGGATGCATCTGCAGTGCTCATCAGGTTCTACCTCGCCTTACGTCATGAAAAACCGCCCCGAAGGGCGGTTGCGGGGATCAGTAACCCATGCCTTTTTTGGTGTCGAGCTGTGCCTGCGCTGAGTCTGGCAGATACAGTTTCGATTCGGTTTTGATGATTTTTGGTGGCATCGTGCCGTCTTTTTTGAATTTCTCCAGCGCATCGAATGCCGGACCCGCCATGTTTGGCGTCAGCTCTACGTTGGCATTGGCCTCACCCGCCAGCATCGCTTTATAGATATCCGGTACGCCGTCGATAGAACCGGTCAGAATATCTTTGCCTGGCTTCAGACCCGCTTCTTTAATGGCCTGAATGGCGCCGATCGCCATATCATCGTTGTGCGCATACACCATGCAGATGTTCTTGCCGTTGTTTTCCGCTTTGATAAAGCTCTCCATCACCTCTTTACCTTTACTACGGGTGAAGTCGCCGGACTGCGAGCGGATCACTTTGATGTTGTTGTGGCCCGCGATGGCTTCGGCGAAGCCTTTTTTGCGGTCGATGGCTACGCTGGCACCCACGGTGCCTTGTAACTCAACCACATTACACTTCTTGTCACCGACTGTTTTCACCAGCCAGTCACCGATCAACTTGCCTTCCAGCACGTTGTCTGCGGTCACCACCGCCATGTACAGCGACTTATCTTTCACCACAATGGCGCGGTCTAACAGGAACACCGGAATTTTGGCGTCTTTGGCTTCTTCCAGCACCGGTTCCCAACCGGTTTGTACTACCGGGGCGATGAAGATGGCGTCAACGCCCTGCGCGATAAACGAGCGCACCGCTTTGATTTGGTTTTCCTGTTTCTGCTGACCATCGGCGATTTTCAACGTGATACCGCGCTTTTGCGCTTCGCTTTTCGCCACGTTGGTTTCTGCTGAACGCCAGCCAGACTCCGAGCCAACCTGTGAGAAGCCCACCGTCATGTCAGCGGCAAGTACCGAAGCACTGAGTGCTGAACTGACCATGGCGGTTAAGAGTAAACGTTTCCACATAATTTCATTCCTCTGAAGGGAGTGTGCTGTAGGGGTACAAAACGCAGATTAAGCCTGGCGCAAAAGCGAGAAAACAAGCGCGACATGCCTCACAAAATAGAATGAATTAAAGGAGTTACGAAATTATCCATGTAAGAAGTCATACCAGCCATATGGACAATTTGCCTGATATTTATTTCAGTGTCGGTTAAATAAATGTAATAAACAGAATCGGTTAGGATGGTGGCTACTGGAAGCGATTACAGCCGCTGCGTAAAGAATGGTTATCGACTGCGGGCACAAGCAATGATCAGTTTTGTGATTATTCGCACACTACATGATTTAAAGTTTCAAAGCATGTAGATGCCATTGCTGAACTGTTCGACATAAATCGGCCTAATAAACGTCTTATATGAATGAAAGTCAGTGCACTAAGCCTGATAAAAAATGACAACTTTCATTTGCGTTAAGGGTGTGAGCTTTTTTCACATTATGCCGTCTGTCAGGGTTGAATTTGTCTTAATCCCGTCTGGAAATGCGCGTTTAAAACGGCAAAATGAAGAAAAAATGTCTTTTGATGAGCGAATTAGCTCACGTTGTCTGATTTTTGAATTTTTTTAACGCTGGCGTATGGACTCTGTCAGTGTGCTCCCTATACTTGGGCACTTCCGAGCACTTTATTTTTAAATGGCAATCATGACTGCGCTAGATTACCTGCTGAAATTCCGCAAAGTGAATAATCTCGATAGTCTGGAAAAACTCTACGACCATCTTAATTATTCGCTGACCGATGACAATGACATCATCAATATGTATCGCGCTGCCGATCATCGTCGTGCTGAACTTGTTTCCGGCGGCCGCCTTTATGATATGGGCCGCGTGCCGAAATCAGTCTGGCGCTACGTAATGTAATGGGTTTTCCCCGCCTTTTTCTGCACTATTGCGTTGTCCATGTCGGGCGTGCCCCGTTTGGACATACAACGCCTTCTTAATTTCGCTACAGGATCCGCAAGATGACCGAATCGGTAAACCCGCCGCGTATTGCTGGCTGGCTGTTGTTGCCGCTAGCCTGGTTGATTATGACGATGCTGACCAGTGCGCTGGTGGTGGCCATGTATCTGAGCCCGTTGTTTGATACAGAATTGCGTACCACGTTGTTCACTCATGCCAGCCAATTGTTCACGCAATGGGCGATTTCCCTGCTCACCGCAGGCGTGGTTTGGGTCTACAGTATCTGGGTTTGCTGGATGTTCTGTAAACGTTCGCGCCGTCTACCGCGTCATTACATCCTGTGGTTGCTGATGACGGTGTTACTGGCGTTGAAAACGTTCGCTTTCACCCCGGTGGCGGATAATAAAGCCATTCAAACGCTGCTGTTGTCGCTGCTGGCGGCGGCGGTCTTTGTGCCGTACTTCAAACGTTCTCAACGTGTGAAAGAGACGTTTATCCAGCCATAACGGCGCGAGTTTCGTCAGGAATTTAATTCTGCGTGCTCTCAACATCCACAGATTTTGTGTAGAGGTTGAGATGCACCTCTCAATTCCGGATAATAGACGCCTTTCGGCTTCCCAGGTTAAAAAATGACCGATTACTTACTTCTCTTTATTGGCACCGTGCTGGTGAATAACTTCGTATTAGTGAAGTTTCTCGGCCTATGCCCCTTTATGGGCGTGTCAAAAAAATTGGAAACGGCCATTGGCATGGGACTCGCCACCACTTTCGTGATCACCCTGGCGTCGATTTGTGCCTGGCTGGTGAACCATCTGATTCTGGTGCCGCTCGATCTGGTGTACCTGCGAACCCTGGCGTATATCCTGGTGATCGCCGTGGTGGTGCAATTCACCGAAATGGTGGTGCGCAAAACCAGTCCGTCACTCTATCGACTGCTGGGTATCTTCCTGCCGCTAATTACCACTAACTGTGCGGTGCTGGGTGTTCCTTTGCTGAGCGTCAATCTCAACCATACCTTTATGCAGGCTGCGGTCTATGGTTTCAGTGCTTCGCTTGGCTTCTCGCTGGTGATGGTGCTGTTCGCCGGCATGCGTGAACGTCTGGTATTGGCCAACGTCCCTGCGCCGTTTAAGGGCAACTCGATTGCATTGGTCACCGCAGGTTTGATGGCGCTGGCCTTTATGGGCTTTACCGGGTTGGTGAAATTCTAATGACCGCGATTTGGATTGCTATTGTGGCTATTGCTGCGCTGGGCCTGGTTTTTGGCGCCCTGCTCGGTTACGCCTCGCGCCGATTCGAAGTGGAAGAAGATCCGATCGTTGAACAGATCGACAGTATTCTGCCGCAAAGTCAGTGCGGCCAATGTGGTTATCCCGGCTGCCGTCCGTATGCGGATGCCGTGGGTAATAACGGTGAAGCCATTAATAAATGCGCCCCCGGTGGCGAGCAGACCATGCTCAAGCTGGCCGCACTGCTGAACGTTGAACCGCAACCGCTTGATGGCGGTGAGGAAGTGCAGGAACCGATCCGTACGGTAGCCTGGATTGATGAAGCCAACTGCATCGGCTGCACCAAATGTATTCAGGCTTGCCCGGTAGATGCGATTGTCGGTGCGACCCGTGCCATGCATACCGTGCTAAGCGATGTCTGTACCGGCTGTGATTTGTGTGTTGCTCCCTGCCCGACCGACTGTATTGAAATGCGTCCGGTTGCCACGACCACGGCCAACTGGAAATGGGATCTCGAAACCATTCCTGTACGGGTGATCCCGGTAGAAACTCATGCTTAATTTGTTAAAACTGTTCCGTAAAGAGAAGCTGTGGGATTTCCAGGGCGGCATTCATCCGCCGGAAATGAAAACACAGTCTAACGGCACGCCGTTAAGCCAGTTACCGCTGCCTGAACAATTCATCATTCCGTTAAAACAGCATATCGGCCATGAAGGAGAGATTTGCGTCTCACCGGGCGATCACGTCTTGCGTGGTCAGCCGCTGACGTTTGGCAGCGGACGCATGCTGCCGGTGCACGCACCGACCTCCGGCACCATCGAAGCGATTGCGCCACATATGACCGCGCACCCTTCGGGTCTTTCCGAACTGTGCATTTTCCTGCGCGCCGATGGTGAAGATCGCTGGACCACGCTCGATCCGCAACCTGACTTCCGTTCGCTTACTCGTGAAGATGTCGTCAAGCGCATCCATGAGGCAGGCGTCGCTGGTTTGGGGGGGGCAGGCTTCCCGACCGCCACCAAGCTACGTGGCGGATTGCGCGGCGTCAAAACCCTGATTATCAATGCCGCAGAGTGCGAACCTTACATCACCGCCGATGATCGTCTGATGCAGGACTGCGCGGCTGAAGTGCTGGAAGGTTGTCGTATCCTCGCCTGGGTATTGCAGGCTGAGCGTGTGCTGATTGGCATCGAAGATAACAAACCCGAAGCGATTGCAGCGCTGAAGCAGGCTTTGGGTGGTGACCGCGAGTTGCAACTGCGTGTCATCCCCACCAAATACCCTTCTGGCGGTGCTAAACAACTGACCCAGATTCTTACTGGCGTTGAAGTGCCGCACGGCGGTCGTTCCACCGATATTGGCGTGCTGATGCAAAACGTCGGTACGGCCTGGGCGGTAAAACGCGCCATTATCGATGGCGAGCCGATTACCGAACGCGTCGTTACCCTGACCGGCGAAGCCATTGCGCAGCCGCGTAACGTTTGGGGACGCCTGGGTACGCCAGTTAGCCATCTGCTGCACCATGTGGGTTTCGCACCGGGTTCGCGTCAGATGGTGATCATGGGCGGCCCGCTAATGGGTTTTACGCTGCCGTCACTGAATGTGCCGCTGGTTAAAATCTCTAACTGCATTCTGGCACCTTCTGCCAGTGAAATGGGCAATAACGAAGAAGAACAGTCTTGTATTCGTTGCAGTGCCTGTGCGGATGCCTGCCCGGCGAAACTGCTGCCTCAGCAGCTGTTCTGGTACAGCCAGGGCGGCGATCATGAGAAGGCGCGCGCTCACAATATCGATGACTGCATTGAGTGCGGTGCCTGTGCGTACGTCTGCCCAAGTAATATTCCGCTGGTGCAATATTATCGCCAGGAGAAGGCAGAGCTGCGCGCTATCGATCTCGAAGCGAAGCGCACCGCCGAAGCTAAAGCGCGCTTTGAAGCGCGTCAGGCGCGTTTAGAGCGGGAAAAACTGGCGCGTGAAGCGCGTCATGAAGAAGCTAAACAGCGTGTGGCACGTAGCGATCAGGGTGAACGTGACGCGGCGATTGCTCGCGTGAAGGCGCGTGCCGCCAAAACACCGGAACAGGAAACTGCCGAGCGTGAGGCTCGCCATGCACAGGCGTTAGCTCAGCAGGCGGAAAAACAGTCTGAAACGCAGGCGCTGAGTCGCCAGTCTGGCGATCCGCGTAAAGCAGCGGTGGAAGCGGCCATTGCACGAGCTAAGGCGAAGAAGTCTGGTGTGGCTGAGCAACCGATCAGCGACGTTGCTGAAACACCTGTTGCTGAGGCTGATCCACGTAAAGCCGCGGTTGAAGCCGCCATTGCGCGCGCCAAAGCGAAGAAAGCCGCTGCTGCTGGCGAACAAGCGCCTGCATCTGCTGATGCAGTCCCGGCCGCTGAAGTTGATCCGCGTAAAGCGGCGGTTGAAGCCGCCATTGCACGCGCTAAAGCGAAGAAAGCCGCTGCTGCTGGCGAACAAGCGCCTGCATCTGCTAAAGCAGCCCCGGACGCTGAAGTTGATCCGCGTAAAGCGGCAGTTGAAGCCGCCATTGCGCGCGCTAAGGCGAAGAAAGCTGCGGCTGGCGAACAAGCGTCTGAACCTGCTAATGCAGCACCGACCGCTGAGGTTGATCCTCGCAAAGCAGCAGTTGAAGCCGCTATTGCCCGTGCTAAAGCCAAGAAAGCCGCTGCTGCTGGCGAACAAGCGTCTGAACCTGCTGATGCAGCACCGACCGCTGAGGTTGATCCTCGCAAAGCAGCAGTTGAAGCCGCTATTGCCCGTGCTAAAGCGAAGAAAGCTGCGGCGGCTTCTGGTGAACAAGTGTCTGAGCTTGCTGATGCAGCACCTGCCGCTGAAATCGATCCGCGTAAAGCCGCGGTTGAAGCGGCCATTGCGCGCGCTAAGGCGAAGAAAGCCGCAGCAGCTGCCGAACAAACTCCTGCAGCTGTTGAAGCCGCACCTGAATCATCTTCTGAAGTAGAGGCTGCTGCCTCTCCTGACTCCGCCGACCCACGAAAAGCGGCCATTGCCGCCGCGGTCGCCCGTGCCAAAGCGCGTAAAGCGCAGCAGCAGCCTTCGACGACTGAGGATTAAATGGCTTTTCGTATCGCAAGTTCCCCTTATACCCACAATCGCCGCAGCACCGGCAACATCATGCTGCTGGTGGTACTGGCTGCGCTGCCGGGTATGGCCGCGCAGTGGTATTTCTTTGGCGTGGGTTTTCTGATTCAGGTTTTGCTGGCCACCGCCACCGCATGGATCACCGAAGGCGCCATTTTGCGTCTGCGCAAAACACCCGTGGTTCCAACACTTGCGGATAACTCCGCCCTGCTCACCGCGCTGCTGCTCGGCATCAGTCTGCCGCCGCTGGCGCCCTGGTGGCTAGTGGTCATTGGTACCGTGTTTGCCATTGTTATCGCGAAACAACTGTATGGCGGCCTGGGTCAAAACCCCTTCAACCCAGCGATGGTCGGTTATGTGGTCTTACTGATCTCCTTCCCGGTGCAGATGACCAGCTGGTTGCCGCCGGATACATTGCAGGCAATCAAACCCGGCCTGCTGGATTCCCTCAGCATGATCTTCACCAATCACACGCTGGCCGGTGAAACCATGCAGCAGTTGCAGCTCGGGGTGGATGGCATCAGCCAGGCCACGCCGCTGGATACCTTTAAAACCGGCTTGCGGGCCGGGCACAGTGCTGAGCAGTTACTGTCTGAGCCGATTTATACCGGCGTGCTGGCGGGATTAGGCTGGCAGTGGATTAACCTTGGCTATCTGCTGGGCGGTATGCTGCTGCTGGCAAAAAATGCCATTCGCTGGCACATACCCGTCAGTTTCCTGGTGTCGCTGGCCTTCTGCGCAACCCTTGGCTGGTTGTTTTCACCGGAATCGCTGAACTCGCCGCTGATTCATTTGTTCTCTGGCGCAACCATGCTCGGCGCGTTCTTTATCGCCACCGATCCGGTCACCGCCTCGACCACCAACCGTGGTCGCCTGGTGTATGGTGCACTGATTGGTTTGCTGGTGTGGCTGATTCGCAGCTTTGGCGGTTATCCGGACGGTGTGGCCTTTGCCGTTCTGTTGGCGAACATTTGCGTGCCGCTGATTGATTACTACACTCAGCCGCGCGTTTACGGCCATCGCAAGGATTAATGATGTTCGATGCTATTCGTAAAAATGCCGTGACGCTGGCGGCGTTTGCAGTGATCACCACCGGCGTCACTGCGGTGGTGAACTATGTTACCAAGCCGACGGTGGAACATCAGACGGCACTGCAGCAAAAAAACCTGCTCGATCAGGTGGTGCCCACCGAGATGTATGACAACCACATTCAGCAAGAGTGTTTCCTGGTGACCGATGCAGCGGCATTAGGCAATAACCAGCCGCATCATCTCTATCTGGCGCGTAAAGGTGATAAACCCGTCGCGGCGGCGCTTGAGACTACCGCGCCAGACGGCTATTCTGGTGCGATTCAGATGCTGGTCGGTGCCGATTTTCACGGCAAAGTCTTAGGTGTCCGCGTGGTGGAACACCATGAAACGCCTGGCCTGGGCGACAAGATTGAACTGCGCATTTCCGACTGGATCAACAGCTTTAACGGCAAAGTGGTGCACGGTGCCGACGACAAGAACTTTGCGGTGAAAAAAGACGGCGGTGAATTTGATCAATTTACCGGCGCGACCATTACCCCGCGCGCAGTGGTGAATGCCACTAAACGTACCGCATTACTGATTGAAACATTGCCAGCGAAGCTCTCTTCGCTGCCCGAATGTGGAGATGCACCATGAGTGAAGCAAAATCCCTGTTGGTTGGCGGCCTGTGGAAGAACAACTCCGCCTTGGTGCAGCTGCTCGGCTTGTGTCCGCTGCTGGCCGTGACCTCAACCGCCACTAACGCCCTCGGCCTTGGCCTGGCCACCACGCTGGTGTTAACCATCACCAACAGCGCTATCTCCGCCTCGCGTCGTTGGGTGCCGGCGGAAATCCGTATTCCTATTTACGTCATGATCATCGCTTCGGTAGTGAGCTGCGTGCAGATGCTGATCAATGCTTACGCTTACGGGCTGTATCAGTCATTGGGAATCTTTATTCCCCTGATCGTGACCAACTGTATTGTGGTGGGCCGCGCGGAAGCGGTGGCGTCGAAAAGCAGCATCCCGCTCTCGGCGCTGGATGGATTTGCCATTGGTATGGGCGCGACCTGCGCGATGGTGACGCTAGGTTCGATTCGTGAATTGATCGGTAGCGGCACCCTGTTTAACGGTGCTGACCAACTGCTGGGCCCCTGGGCCAAAGCGCTGCGCATTGAAGTGTTCCATTTCGATTCACCGATGTTGCTGGCGATGCTGCCGCCTGGAGCTTTTATTGGCTTAGGCATGCTGCTGGCCGGTAAATATCTGATTGATCAGAAAATGAAGCAACGAGCCGCCCTGCGCGCTGCTGAACCTGAAGCCGCGCCACAAGGTGAAACTGGGAAGGCCGTGTGAACAAGGAAAAGCGACTGCAAATTCTCACGCGCCTGCGTGATGACAATCCGCATCCCACCACGGAGCTGTACTTCAGTTCGCCGTTTGAACTGCTGATTGCGGTGCTGCTGTCCGCGCAGGCCACGGATGTCAGCGTGAATAAAGCCACGGCGAAGATGTATCCGGTGGCAAATACCCCCGCCGCTATTTTGGCTTTGGGTGTTGATGGCGTGAAGGAGTACATCAAAACCATCGGCCTATTTAACAGCAAAGCGGAAAACGTCATTAAAACCTGCCGCATTCTTATTGAGCAGCACGGTGGTGAAGTACCGGAAGATCGCGCGGCATTAGAAGCCCTGCCTGGCGTCGGACGCAAGACCGCCAACGTGGTGCTGAATACCGCCTTTGGCTGGCCGACCATTGCCGTGGATACGCATATTTTCCGCGTCAGCAATCGTACCCGCTTCGCGCCCGGCAAGAATGTCGAAGAAGTGGAAGATAAACTGATCAAAGTGGTGCCATCTGCCTTTAAAGTCGATTGCCACCATTGGTTAATCTTGCACGGCCGCTATACTTGCGTGGCACGTAAACCACGCTGCGGCTCCTGCCTGATTGAAGATTTGTGTGAGTTCGACGCTAAAGAGTCTTAGTGTCCGCCAGGGGCTTCAGCCACGGCTCCCACAGAAAGACTGACTCCGTCGCCAGCGCGCGAAGATGGTTCTCATCCGCACCGCAGGCGTTAATCAGGGATTGCAGGGTCATGAGTCTTCCTCGCTGACAAAGGTTTCATCCGGCACGTCCGGGGTGTCACTGATAATGAATATGTCCGCCGGGAGCGTGAAGTTGCGCAGCTTCAGCAGCGCCAGCGGCCCCTCACCCGCTTCTGTTCGCAGAATGTAGTTCAGCGGACGGCCGTCGGGAGCCTGCCAGGTGAGCCGCCAGCTGCTGCTAATGCCCGGATTAGCGCTGACCTGAGCCTTATCCAGCAGGCGAATCAGGCCCCAGCTCCCTGGCATATCACCATACTGGCGGGTGCCGGCCTTCGTACTTATCCAGCTCAGCGACGCGCCCGGCGCTTCGGTGTCAGCTGGCCAGGTGAAGCGTTTCCACACCGGTTGCTGATTCATGTAGGTGAGCTTCTGGCTGTCGATAATCAGGTCAGTCTGCATCACGTCTGCAGCCGTACCAGGACGCAGCTCAAAGTGCAGCCCGGCCTCGCCGCGGGTAAACACCACGTCAGAAATCCGGCTAAGCTGATTAAGCGCCTGCAGAAAAGCCGGGTTAAACGTCAGCCCCTGAGCATTGATGCTGTCCGGTATCCAGCGGGTGCCTTCGCGGTGCAGCACGCCGCTCAGACGCGACTGCAGGAAGCGGGTGATGCGTCCGTTCTCTACGTTCAGATATTTCGCCAGCAGCGGCAGTGACACCTCACTGCTGACATTTTTAAACGGATAGCGACCGCCAAACGCGCTGTTCCACTCGTTCACCACCGCCTGCTGCCACTGGGCGTTCAGGCTGCCCGCAGCCGGCATCAGCACCTGCTGCCAGGCCTGATCCATCGGGCGCACAAACACCGTCTGTCCGAAACCGCTCCACTCCTGCCCCAGTCCGGCGGCGACCAGGCTGCCGTAATCACGCGTGTCAGTCAGGTCCACGGTTTTCCCCTGAAATACCGTCTGCGCCAGCGTCTGCGTCATGGCCTGCGGGTCTGCTGCGTTGGTGACCTGCTGCAGGCGCAGACGCACCTGAGTCACGCGCGTCAGGAAGGTGCGCAGGTTCATACTGCTGCTGCCCTGACTGTCGGTCAGCGCCAGCAGCGGGCCGAAAGTCGCATCGAGTGGGCCGCTCGGGCCGCTGTTCTGGTCAATGGCAGGGCGCTTTTCCCGGCTGAGTAAGTTCTGCGCAGACTTCACCAGCGAGTCAGCAATAGCATCCCCACTCTGCCCGGTCCGTCCCTGCACGTTGAGCGTATTCATCAGCGCCACCAGCGGTGACTGGCGCACATCTGCCATCAGCGTGAGCTGGTCAATCGCGTCTGACAATGTCGGAGCAGGGTGCAGGCGCAGCGCTCGGAAGAGCGTCGTGTAGGGAAAGAGTGTACGCCCTGGTGTGGATCGCGGCGGGCGGCGTAAGAGTGGACAAAACAGGTAAGCCGCGGCCGCGGTAGGTAGAGCTCAACGACAATAAAGATAGAAGTATGAATACGCGACAACAGTAACCGACAAAGAACGACAACATAGATA
>NZ_CAJCKS010000120.1:0-14785 GCF_903970985.1 Pantoea sp. ME81
TATCGTGGATCTTATCGATGCCCGCGTTAAGCTGAAAAAGCAGGGTAAGAACTATCACGCGTGCTGTCCTTTTCATAACGAGAAAACCCCCTCTTTCACCGTAAGCGGTGAGAAGCAGTTTTATTACTGCTTCGGCTGTGGCGCCAAGGGTAACGCCATCGACTTCCTGATGAATCACGATCGTCTGGATTTCGTTGAAAGCGTTGAGGAGCTGGCCACGCAACACGGCTTAGAAGTGCCGTATGAAGCGGGCAACGGCCCCAGCCCGATGGAACGTCATCAGCGCCAAAGTCTGTATCAGCTGCTGGAAGGCCTCGACGGTTTCTATCAGCAAAGCCTGCGTAACCCGCAAGCGACATCTGCACAAAATTATCTCGCCACACGCGGTCTCAGCCAGCAAGTGATCGATCACTTCGCGATTGGTTATGCGCCAGCAGGCTGGGATAACGTGCTGAAACGTTTTGGTCAGCAGAAAGAGGACCGCGAATCCTTGATGGAAGCGGGCATGCTGGTCAGTAACGATTCCGGCCGCACTTATGATCGTTTCCGCGATCGCGTGATGTTCCCAATTCGCGATAAGCGTGGGCGCGTCATTGGCTTTGGTGGACGTGTACTGGGCAACGATACGCCGAAGTACCTTAACTCGCCGGAAACACCGATTTTCCATAAAGGCCGTCAGCTATATGGCCTGTATGAAGCGCAAAAGAATCATCCGCAGCCAGCGCGTTTACTGGTTGTAGAAGGCTATATGGACGTGGTGGCGCTGGCGCAATTTGGCATTGATTATGCCGTTGCCTCGCTGGGCACCTCGACCACCGCTGAGCACATTCAGCTGCTGTTCCGCTCTACCGACACGGTGATTTGCTGTTACGACGGTGACCGCGCGGGGCGCGAAGCCGCATGGCGTGCACTGGAAACCGCATTGCCTTACATGAATGACGGTCGTCAGCTACGCTTTATGTTTTTGCCAGATGGCGAGGACCCGGACACGCTGGTGCGTAAAGAAGGCAAAGAGGCGTTTGAAGCGCGGATGGAGCAGGCTTTACCGCTCTCCACGTTTTTATTCGACAGCCTGATGCCGCAGGTCGATCTGAGCACGCGTGACGGTAAAACCAAGCTGGCCACGCTGGCGCTGCCGTTGATTAGCCAGATCCCCGGTGAAACTTTACGCATTTATATGCGTCAGAATCTGGGTAATAAACTCGGCATTCTGGACGATAACCAGTTAGACAAGCTGTTGCCAAAGCAGGCAGAAAGCGGCACTGCGCCAACGGCTCCCCCGTTGAAGCGCACCACCATGCGCGTGTTGATTGCGTTACTGGTGCAGAATCCGCAATTTGCCGCCATCGTTCCTACGCTGGACGGACTTGAGCAGTCAAAAATGGCGGGTTTGCCGCTGTTTGTGGAGTTAGTCAGTCGTTGTACGGAGAATCCTGGCCTGACGACCGGACAGCTACTAGAGTTATATCGCGGGACAGAATTTAGCCAGCCCCTTGAAACGCTGGCCACCTGGAACCACATGATAGTGGATGAAGAAGCAGAAGCCGTGTTCCAGGATTCACTGGCGAGTCTTTACGACTCAGCCCTTGAACAGCGCCTTGAAGCGCTTATCGCACGCGACCGTACCGAAGGCCTGAGCGCCGCCGAACGCCGCGAGTTCTGGGCCTTAAGCCAGGCATTAGCGAAAAAATAAGATTATTACCGGGTCAGAACTGTGAAGGCTGTGAAAGCACACATTCTGACTTGGGTGTACGGTTTTCGCTTTTTTAAGCACACCGTACGAGGGCCGTCGGCGTCGAAGCCAGTTTCGTTACCGCCAGCGCGCAGCAACCGGAGCATACTGAAGTACGTGAGGATTGTGAGCACTGCCGGGGACGAAAATGGCGAGTAAGCCAGGCCCGCAAAGAAAGAACTCAAGCGGCTTAAGTGCCGATATATGAAGGGTCGATACCCTGGCCGCGTTGAAGGCAGCGGCAAAAGAACAACGCCTTCACTGTTATAGTTGGCTCGCTGCCGACCGACACCAATCTAATTAACAGAAGTGTGGATACCGTCTTATGGAGCAAAACCCGCAGTCACAGCTTAAGCTGCTTGTCACCCGTGGTAAGGAGCAGGGCTATCTGACCTATGCTGAGGTCAATGACCATCTGCCGGAAGATATCGTCGACTCCGATCAGATCGAAGACATCATCCAGATGATTAACGACATGGGTATTCAGGTTGTTGAAGAAGCACCTGATGCCGATGATCTGATGCTGAATGAGAACAGTACTGATACTGACGAAGATGCCGCAGAAGCTGCCGCGCAGGTACTCTCTAGCGTTGAATCTGAAATTGGCCGTACTACTGACCCTGTGCGTATGTATATGCGCGAAATGGGTACCGTTGAGCTGCTGACGCGCGAAGGCGAAATCGACATCGCTAAGCGTATCGAAGACGGTATCAACCAGGTTCAGTGCTCAGTTGCCGAATACCCGGAAGCCATCACCTATCTGCTCGATCAGTACGATCGTGTGGAAGCGGGCGAATCTCGCCTGTCTGACCTGATCACCGGCTTTGTTGACCCGAACGCGGAAGAAGATATCGCGCCAACTGCCACTCACGTGGGTTCTGAACTGTCTGAAGAAGACCGTAACGACGACGATGAAGAAGACGAAGATGGCGACGACGACAGCTCTGACGATGATAACTCCATCGATCCAGAACTGGCGCGTGAGAAGTTCAACGATCTGCGCACCCAGTACGAAACCACCCGTACCGTGATCAAAGCCAAAGGCCGCAGCCACGCTGATGCCGTTGCAGAAATCAATAACCTGTCTGAAGTGTTCAAACAGTTCCGCCTGGTGCCGAAGCAATTCGACTACCTGGTGAACAGTATGCGCGTCATGATGGAGCGTGTGCGTACGCAAGAGCGCCTGATCATGAAGCTGTGTATTGAAATCTGCAAAATGCCGAAGAAGAACTTCATCACCCTGTTCACCGGCAACGAAACCAGCCCAAGCTGGTTCAAAGCGGCGCTGGCCATGAATAAACCCTGGTCAGAGAAACTGCTTGAAGTTGAAGATGATGTGACGCGTTCACTGCAGAAATTGCAGCAGATTGAAGAAGAGACCGGCCTGACCATCGAGCAGGTTAAAGACATCAACCGTCGCATGTCGATCGGCGAAGCCAAAGCGCGTCGTGCGAAGAAAGAGATGGTTGAAGCGAACTTGCGTCTGGTTATTTCTATCGCGAAGAAATACACCAACCGTGGTCTGCAGTTCCTCGATCTGATTCAGGAAGGTAACATCGGCCTGATGAAAGCGGTTGATAAGTTTGAATACCGTCGTGGTTATAAGTTCTCAACTTATGCGACCTGGTGGATTCGTCAGGCTATCACCCGTTCTATCGCCGACCAGGCACGTACCATCCGTATTCCGGTGCATATGATTGAGACCATCAACAAGCTCAACCGTATTTCGCGCCAGATGCTGCAAGAGATGGGCCGTGAGCCAACGCCGGAAGAGCTGGCTGAGCGTATGCTGATGCCAGAAGATAAGATTCGCAAAGTGCTGAAAATTGCTAAAGAGCCGATCTCTATGGAGACGCCGATTGGTGATGATGAAGATTCACATCTGGGCGATTTTATCGAAGACACCACGCTGGAGCTGCCGCTGGATTCTGCTACCTCAGAAAGCCTGCGTTCAGCCACCCACGACGTGCTGGCGGGTCTGACTGCGCGTGAAGCGAAAGTCCTGCGTATGCGTTTCGGTATCGATATGAACACCGACCACACGCTGGAAGAGGTTGGCAAACAGTTTGACGTTACCCGTGAGCGTATTCGTCAGATCGAAGCCAAGGCGCTGCGTAAGCTGCGTCACCCAAGCCGCTCCGAAGTACTGCGTAGCTTCCTTGACGATTAATCCTCGTTAAGACGAAAAACCCCGGCTCGCCGGGGTTTTTTATAGCCTTCAAAACGGAGTTAGCCCTTTTTCCTGCATCATTTTGCGCGCTTTGTCGCTCTGCAAATACTTCACAAACTGCGCCGCCGCCTGCTTCTGCTGTGTGCTGCGCGTAATCACCGCGCCGTATAGCGTATCCTGCTGCACCGTTGGCGGAATCAGTCCGACGATGGTAATCCCCTTCACCGCCTGCAGCTCGCTGTTCTGCTGGAAGCCCAGCTCCGCTTTACCTTGTGCCACCGCTTCACCCACCGGCGTGGCGGGGATCACAGACACTTTGCTGGCGGTCTTCGGCCCCAACTCCAGCTTGCTCAGCATCTTGCCTTGAATATATTTGCCGCTGGCACTGTCTGATATCGCGATACTGGAGGCTTCCGTGAGAACCTGTTTGAATTTCGCTACCGTGCTGATATCCGGCGGCGTCATGCCCTGCTTCACCGCCATCGCGATATAAGAGTGCGCCAGCACCTGATGGCTGCTGCTATCCACAAATTTGGCCTGCTCCAGCGGTTTGATGGCGTAATCGACCATCACCAGCACATCGGCATTATCCTGACGTTTCAGACGATTAGGGATAGCCTGTGGCGTATCGCCCATCGAAGGCGCCGCTTCCAGCTGCAGGGTATTGCCGGTTTGCTGCTGATAATCCTGCTTCAGGCTCTCAATCACCGGATACATGCCACCGGAGCTAAATACTTTCAGCGCCTCTGCCTGTGCCGTCTGTTGCGCCATCACCAGCAGCGCCGCTAACGCGATTGTGCGTTTCATCTTCCCTCTCTTTATTTGCCATAAAGATTTGGGTTTAGTCAGAAAACGCAAATTGAACAACTTTAGGGCCGCGTTAAGCGGAGCACGCTCACGCGATATTCTGTAACCAATCATGAAGTTGGCGATAAGTTGCCGCCATCTCCTCTATCGTCGCGCGGTTCAACCCGCTAGGATTGGGCAGCACCCACAGGCTCGTTTCGCCCAACGTTTGCGGCTGCTCGCCCCACTCTACTTTGCGCTGTCGGAACGCTTTCTGGAACGCATCCTTGCCCAGCACCGCCAGTGCACGCGGCTGATAGCGTAAGATCTTCTCCTGCAAACGCGCCCCACCATCGCGTAGCTCATCACCCGCCAACTCGTTAGCCTGAATGGTCGGACGCTCAACCAGCATAGTGATGCCACAACCGGTTTCCAGCAGCCGCTGCTCCTGTTCCGGTTTCAGCAATTCGCGGGTAAAACCGGCCTGATGGATCACCTTCCAGAAGCGATTGCCGGGATGGGCAAAGTGAAAGCCGGTGTGCGCCGATGACTTGCCCGGATTGATGCCACAAAACAGCACCTGCAAATCCGGTGCAATAATGTCCTGAATATCGTGCTCGCTCATGCACTCTCCAATCCTGCGCGCTGTTTCACCGAGCGACGGCTAACCGCCAGCATATTGCGCGCTTCCTCATCATCCGGACAGGCGCGCGCCAGCGCCACCGCACCGACCATTTCGGCCAGCATACTGGCGGCGACATCATCAGCCTGAGGATGGTGCATTTCATTGAGTGCCTGCGCCAGCCGTTGCCGCACCGCATCACGACGTTGCGAGAACAGCGTGCGTGTTTCAATCGGCAGATGGGCAATCTCACTCACCAGCGCAGGCATCGGGCAGCCTTCTCCCGGCGTGTTGCGATGGTGCTCAGAGAGATAGTTATCGATCAGTTGCGTCAGTCGCTCGGCTGGATCTTCGAGTTGGGTGATGGCGGCAAAGCGCTGTGCCGAATCGGCAAACATCTCGGCAATCACCGCTTCAACCAGCGCTTCCCGCGAATCAAAGTGCGCGTAGAAGCCGCCGTGAGTTAATCCCGCGCGCTTCATCAGCGCCGCTACGCCAATGCCTTCAGTGCCGCATTCACGCATCACCACTGCTGCCTCATCCAGTATGCGCTGCCGCGTGCGCGCCTTGTGGCTCAGCTTTTCCATCTCTCACCATCCTGCTCATCGTTAATGGCAATCAGTGTAATTATTACGATCATCATATTCCAGCTTGACGAAAAATATGATGATCGTCATATTAAGTTCCATCAGATATGACAACCATCATTTACAGGAACCGACCATGACACAACACCTGGCTTTGATTACCGGCGCATCCAGCGGCATTGGTGCAACTTACGCGAAACAGCTGGCCGCACGCGGCAGCAATTTGATTCTGGTGGCGCGTGATGCATCACGTCTTAACCAACTGGCGCAGTCGCTGCGTGACGCGCACGGCGTGGAAGTGAGTGTGCTGGCGGCCGATCTGACGCGCACTGAAGATTTGCAACGCGTGGCGCAAACTCTTGCAGACAACGAACAGATTACGATGCTGGTGAACAATGCCGGGATGGCAGTTGAAGGCGAGTTCGTCGCGGGTGATATCTCGCAAATACAAACCATGCTGACACTGAACATTGTAGCGCTGACGCAGCTGGCGCATGCAGCTGCGCAAGCGTTCTGCCGCCGTGGTGAAGGCACGATTGTGAATATCGCTTCAGTGCTGGCACTGGTGAATGAAATGGCGAATGGCGCGTATAACGCCAGTAAAGCCTTTGTGCTCTCGCTGACGCGCAATATGCAGCGTGAGCTGGCGGATAGTGGCGTGCGTATTCAGGCGGTATTGCCTGGCTTAACCCGTACTGAGATCTTCGAACGCTCAGGGAAATCGGTTGATGACCTGCCGCCAGAAAGCGTGATGGAGGTTCAGGATTTAGTCGCAGCCGCGCTGCACGGGCTGGATAGTGGTGAGCTGATCACCATTCCTTCAGTGGAAGATCTGGGACTATGGCAGAGCATGGAGAGCGCGCGCTTCGCCATCCTGCCGTATATCTCGTTGAATAAACCGGCTTCGCGTTATTTGTGAGATGTGAGTGGTGATTGAGATGAGGTGGAAGGATGGCCTTGTCTCAAAAACCTGCTGAGGTTGTGGGCTGATTGAGCGATCTTAGGTGGTGGGTAGGGATTTTTGCTTGGAGATCAAGGAGTCAGAGATTGTTCTAATTTTCACCAACCGATTGGCGAACGCTGGATCACCCCTCCGAGATACTTTATAATCCCCGCTCCGCTGGCCCCTTAGCTCAGTGGTTAGAGCAGGCGACTCATAATCGCTTGGTCGCTGGTTCAAACCCAGCAGGGGCCACCTAATTTTCCTACTTTTCCTAAAAGCTTTCGCAACATCATCAACCACTTGATAGCTCACTTGAATGCCCATTCGCGTGAAGAAATTCTATTGTTCGGTTCTTAACAATCTTTACCCATTCTTCAGCTGACAATTCCCATCGCTCGGGTGCGAACTCGCCACGATAACGCGCTATTAATACGTCGTATCCATCGGACTGCTCTTCAATTTCAATCAGATTTGCTAACAACATGCGCTGATTGAATGGCATTGAGGTAGATAAATAATCCTCGAGTAAATTATCCAACTCACAGTTTTCATCAATCAAATCACAATCCTGCCCAAAATGAGCGATTACCAAAGTATCGAGTTCACAAGGCTTAAGAGTGTTAGTATCCATAGATTTTCTCACGCAGCAGGATAAGCGGTTAAAATAAAATAGAGTTTTCCATTAAAGCTTTGAGCCTTAAGTATGACACGAACAGAATAAGCTTTCTTAAGCTCAGTACTACCTTTATCAATATAATTCCCGACTGAAAAGGAGAATCGGTGCTCTAAGGGTAGCTTTGATCCTGGACGCAAATATTTCACTGCTGCTTCAATTTGGCTACGTTTGACTGACAATATTTCTGAAATGATTAACTCAGCCTCTTTCACGCTGCGAAATGTACTGGCTCGGTTTGGGGCACGAGCGCCGGATAATCTTGCAATCAAATGTTCCGGAGTCTGTGCAACATGCCTGGCAATCGTGTGTCCTAACGCGCTACCTTCATGCTCCACCAATCGGATGCGACCGGAATAAATAGATGCAACTCGTGATGCCCCTGCTAGCGAGGCGAAGCCAATAGGTACAATTAAATCAACGGTCGCACCTATCTTGTAAGCCATCTCGGGATCGGCACCAAATTGGCTTGCTGCTTTTTCTGCCAGTTGTGCGGTAGCCGTTTCCATTCGGCGCCCCGTCCACAGTTGTTTAATCGAAGTATTGAGCGTGTCCAGGCTGTGAGATCCAACCACAACACATCCAGCTTTCGTTAACATAGTTGGCTCAGGCACGACGCACAAAACGCCAGCGCCAAAAATTTCAGCAACACCTCCCAGAACACCAACGCCGCCCCAAAGTCGGTTACTTAGTGTCTCACCTTCACTCACCGTTCCTTTTCGTAAAATGGCAGCAAGCTGCACAGGCGATATCGCCAGGGTTAAGCCGTCATCATCATTCATTTTAATCCTTTTCGGGTGAAGCTATGCGTATCGGATTAGATTCAGATTAGGTAGGAAGAGATTTTAAACAATAGTAATCTTCTTAATAATTACCATGAAAATGAATGTTTCAATCCGGGATAATAACACTAACAAACAATTATACATTCAACATTGAACCCGAACAAAGTCACATCCATACTGAAATCAGCATGCTATAGATTGAAGTTCTTATATTCCCTGAAAATACTTATCACTATGATGTCATTTGAATAATTTCGTAATACAACTAACAGCCATCAATGAAATCGTTATTTCGTCTTATAAAGCATGAATATCAATACAGCATCTTTATTTTTTGCATTACCATTGAGACAAGGGGCTATATGATTAACACTAAGTTTTATAAGAATACATAACTATCAGATAGATAATTTCTAAAAGGACCATTCGAGAGATGAAGAGAGCACTTTTGTGGTTAATTCAGTCATTTATCTACCTCATACCCCTCGCGGCCGTTGTAGCAGGGATCTACATTTTTGTCCGCTTTATGCCAAATTACGCGGCCTTCCTTAGCATATCCTGGGTGATCGTTGTTTCCTTCATCTACATCAAATACAACAGATGGTATTGAATATTTCCAACACCATCTGTCAGCACTCTCTTTTAACATCCAAACCAAGTCATCGATGAGAGAACTTCCCAACATATGAAGGGCGCGCAAGAGTAAACCAACCCATCACTCCCCTTCCAACCCGCAAACCTGCCACCTAACCGAACTCACGCCCTTTTCCAAACTAATCCTGCCCACCAGATTCTCCAGTTGGTCAGTCATGCTCGGTTTCCCCAGAACTTCCGCATTCACCTCCATACGATGCGGCGGATTCATATCTTCGCTGTGCAGTGATTGCAGGCGTAATCCGCTGCCGCCAAGGCTGTGCAGCATCAGGCTGCGCACCTGCACTTCATCTTGCGCCAGACAGATGATCTGCACTTTGTAGTGCTGCACTACTTCTTCCCCAGGCACCCGGCTCTGGCGATTTATGCCCTGCGCCAAATCGCGCAGCAGAATATTGGCGCACAGAATCACCATGCAGCCAATCGCCGCTTCCAGCAGCAATCCCATGCTACACAACACGCCAACGGCAGCTGTGCACCACAGCGTTGCGGCAGTATTCAGGCCGCGCACGTTGAGGCCGTCGCGCATGATCACCCCACCGCCGAGGAAGCCGATGCCAGAAACCACATAGGCCGCTACGCGTGAGGCATCGGTGGCGATGCCGGGTACGCTTTGCGTCATCAAAACAAATAAACAGGCGCCAGTGCTGACCAGCGCATTAGTGCGCAAACCGGTCATACGTTGGCGAAGCTGGCGCTCGCTGCCAATCAGCGCGCCCAGAACCAGCGCGACAGTGACGCGCAGTAAAAAGATTTTCCAATCCATCATAAACCTCACTCCGCTGCTTCAGGCAGGCGGAACTTCAGGGGGTAATAAATGGATTACAGCCGGTGCCGCTACCGCTGAAACTCAGCAGCATCACGCAAAAAAACAGGGGGAGATTCTGGAAGGAAATCCACCGTCTTAACGCACGGTTAAGACAGCGTTGAGGGCTATCTTACCGCAGGGACCTTTTGTAATCGTTCGGGACAGGTGTCCAATGCAGTAATCCTCTTGGGTAAAATTCGGCGCGATTGTAAACCTCGCGCCGGTTAATTGCTATCCAACTGCGCTTCTGTTTATCAAATGTTTACGCAGTTGCATCGCTCTCAAGCTGCATTAACAGCTCAGGAATCGCCTCCATTTCGATGTAATGCGTGGCGTGAGGAAAATCCTTTTCCTCGCCGATAAATACGGCGACTTCCGCATGGCTAAGCATGATGAAATCATTTTGATCGTTACCAAACGCGGTATATTTCTCGCTGCCAATCAACTCGCTCAGGGCGCGGTGTTTATTATTCCCCTGTGGCGTGATGTCGTAGAAACCATCGCTACGATGGGTGTGCACACTGACATCTTCAGCTTCAATCAATGCCATGACTGATGCTTTGTGCGCGTCTGAAAGCATCAGGATTTTCGTCACGCCCTCTTCCATCAACGCTTGTTCGCTGATCTCTTCACTGCTGAGCGAACGGATGTATTCATGGAATGGATGCGTTCGACTGGAGAACGAAAAACTCCATTCGCCATCCAGCACATAAGGGATCTCCAGAGCGACCAGATGGTGCGCAACCTGCTTCACAAAAGCGGGATTGAGTGTATGACTGGTTTTAATTTCACCCGCCTGATACGCCATGCCACCATTGCAGCCAATAAAGGTTGCCGTATGCAGTTCTTCAGAGAGCATCGGTAGCATATCGCGCACGGGTCTGGCGGAGGCAAAAATTAACTGATGTTGTTGCTGTAATCTGGCAAGGCTCTGGCAGAGTTCAGGCTCCACTTTTAAGCCACCTTTTGAGATGGTGCCATCAATATCGAATACGTAAATACCCATCAAATCATCCTTAATTCGTTGGCCATCATTAGCCGTTGGCGAAAATATCACCTCCTGATTGCCATGTAAAACTCAGGCTGTCTGAGCTGAATCTGACCGTGCTATCTTACCCACTCGCTATACCGCAATCGGATCAAGACCAATGGCAAAACAACGTGTAGGAATCGTGTTTGGTGGCAAATCGGCCGAGCATGAAGTGTCGTTACAATCAGCGAAAAACATCCTCGAAGCCATCGATAAGAGCAAATACGAGGTGGTGCTGCTGGGCATCGATAAACAGGGTGAATGGCATCTGAATGATGCTTCCGGTTTCCTGCTCAATGCCGATAACCCGGCGTTGATTGCCCTGAATCGCTCCGGCGAAAACGTCGCGCTGGTGCCGGGCAGTGCTTCGCAGCAGTTGATCACCCGTCAGCAGGCGCAGCCACTGTCACAGCTGGATGTGATCTTCCCGATCGTGCACGGCACCCTGGGTGAAGATGGATCACTGCAGGGCTTGTTGCGCATGGCGAACCTGCCGTTTGTCGGATCGGATGTGCTGGGCTCAGCGGTGAGCATGGACAAAGATTTCACCAAGCGTTTGCTGCGCGATGCGGGCTTAAAAGTCGCGCCGTGGATCAGCGTGACGCAGGCACAGCGCGCACGTCTGGATGCGCAAGCCGTGATCGATCAGTTCGGATTACCGCTGTTTATCAAGCCCGCCAATCAGGGATCGTCTGTCGGTGTCAGCAAAGTGGATCATATCGACGATCTGGCGGCGGCGCTGGATCTGGCCTTTACCTTCGATCGTAAAGTGCTGATCGAGCAAGGCATCAAAGGCCGCGAGATTGAGTGTGCGGTGCTGGGCAACGATGAGCCCGAAGCCAGCCCGTGTGGCGAAGTGGTGGTGCATGATGCCTTCTACTCCTACGACACCAAATACATCAGCGCCGACGGTGCACAAGTGGTGGTGCCCGCTGCCATCAGTGAAGAACACAGCGAAGCAATTCGGGCCGTGGCGATTCGCGCGTTCCAGGCGCTGGAGTGCTTTGGTATGGCACGCGTTGATGTGTTCCTGACCGAGAGCGGCGAGATCGTGGTGAACGAGGTGAATACCCTGCCGGGCTTTACCAATATCAGCATGTATCCGAAGTTGTGGCAGGCGGCAGGATTAAGCTACAGCGATTTGATTACGCGCTTGATTGAGCTGGCGCAGCAACGCCATCAGCAGAGCAGCCAGCTGAAAAGCAGCGTTTAATCTTCACGTTCCGGGTGCGCATGAATGCGCACCCTACAACGGTTAAACAGGTTTGTCATTGATGGCGATCGAAACAAATTAGCGTCAGGCAGTTGTGAGGTTGTCATCAATGGCGACCGAAAAAACCAGCACCAAGCCATCGTAAGGTCGCCATTCACGGCGACCAAAACAACCCAGCATCAAGCCATCTGATGGTCGCCACTCACGGCGACCATCACGCACTTCACGCCACGTCATTCACCATGCTGCGCGGCTCCATCGCCGGAGAAGTTTGGTTACGGCCATTGCGTTTCGAGAGGTAGAGATTTTTATCCGCTGCCGACACCAGACGGTTAATCACGCCCGGCCATTCCCGCTCACTCTGCGCACTGCCGCGCGCCAGGCCTAAACTGGCGGTGACCGTAACGGTGTTGCCCTGAATCCAGAACTTCTCTTTGACCATCGCCTGACGAATCGCTTCGGCCAGTTGGTAAAGTTGCAGATGGCTGTAGTCGAACACCACCACCACAAACTCTTCGCCACCAAAGCGACACACCATGCCGCGATTGCCCACCACGCGTTGCATGCGGCGCGCAATCTCTTCCAGCACGCCATCACCGGCATCGTGGCCAAAGTTGTCGTTAATGGCTTTGAAATAGTCGACATCCAGCATCACCACGCCTGCTTCGCGCTGTAAGGAGAACGGCTCCTGCTTCAGGCTTTCATACAGGCCGGAACGCGACAGCAGCTGAGTGAGGAAATCGAAATTCGCCCGCAACGCCAGACGATGATTGAGCTGGCGAATCGCATCCATACTCACCGCCACCAGCAGCGGGCTGAGGGCCACCGTTGCCACACCCAATCGCGCCGAGGTGAGATGGCTGATCGGCAGCAGTGCGTCATCGCCCTGAATATTCATTACGCCGTGGGAAACGAGAACGATCTCGGTGATACCGGTAATCAGGATCACCAGGCTTGTAACAGGAATCGGTAACACGATGGCGCACCAGATCAGCGCCGGCACCGGGAAGGTTAAGCTACCTGCCCCGCCAATCATCGCCCCCATGGTCAGTGACAGCACCACTGCCGCCAGCGGTAACAGCTTGCCCGGATGCAATAAGGTGCGCGGTGAAACGTTACGCAAGGAGCGCGCCAGCATCACCGGCAACAGCATCAGGGAAGTCGAGAATTGCTCGCTAAACCAGTCGCCCCACGCCACCACAAAGCGCGCGTTGAAATCGATGTCCTGCGCCCAAGCGCCCCAGGTGGCACAGGCGGCGGCACCGAGGAAACAGGCCGGGAAGATGCGCATGGCGTTGAACACCTGGCTGTTGGCCGAAGGTGGCTGCAGGTGTTTGATCAACATGCTAACTGAAACGAGGATAAACAGGATATTAGCGAAGTTCACGGTCACCGCAGGCAGCGCCCAGCCGGAGAACACCGTGTCGTTAAAAATCATCGCGGCAAAGCACACCAGATAGCTGGACGTGGTATGCAGGAAAGGATTTCGCACCATTAAACCGGCAATCAGCGCGTTCACCGGCCAAAACAGGGAGAACTCCTCCGGAATGCGCAGATGACTGCCAATAAAGCAGAAGAAAAGCGTAATCAGGAACAGCGAGAGTGCATTCTTTTTTAAATTATTCTCAGCAAACAGCTTAACGCGCATACGTCTGAACCCTGTAACCTGGAAATCGCTGCCTCTTGCCCACGGGCATCAGCAAGCATTTAACCTGAAATAACTGTGCGATGATTCGGCAATTAAGCGAGTGTTCGTCATCCTACTCTGCGACTGGGCAGCACTCAATGCGCCGGATCGGCGAGATGTGAGCGCGCTGGCAGGGTTGAAACCCGAGAAACAAGGATGAGAGCTGCTGCAATTATGCCCTGCAAATAAAAAAATCGGATATCCGAGATATCCGATTTTTATGCGAAAAACCAGTTCTTCAGCAAAGCGTTATTGCTATTTAACCGCAACGGGCCACTGACTCAGACGAATACCACGATCGCGCGCGTTTTCGCCGAAATCCTGTAGCACCGCTTTGACGTCCGGATCCAGGTACTCGGCGTTATCGTGATCAACAATCACCGTGCTGTTTTCCGGGATCTCCGCCAGCAATCCCTGCAGTTTTGGGTTGTGCATAAAGGTGAGGTTTTGCTGGAAGCGCAGCACGTAGTGATCGTCATAGCGCGTGAGCTGCAGCGCGTTGCGGTGGCTTTTGTAGATGCTATACAGAATCTGTGTGGCGATACCGATACCAATCCCCGCCAGCATGCCAAACACAATAATGCCGCCGATGGTGGCGAGGAACGGCACGTACTGCTGAGCGCCCATGCGGAACTGCTCAATGAACAGACGCGGCGTTGCCAGCTTATAGCCGGTATACAGCAAGACGGCGGCGAGGCTGGCTAAAGGAATGGCGTTGAGCAGATCGCTGAACCACAAGCCGCAGATCAGCAACAGCGCGCCGTGGATCAGAATCGACAGTTTGGTCTGCGCCCCGACGCTAACGTTTACCGAGCTGCGCACGATCACCGCCGTAATCGGCATCGCACCGAGGAAACCAGCAGTCAGGTTGCCGATGCCCTGTGCGAACATCTCTTTATTTGGCGAAGGTGCCGGATGCTGCGGACGCAGTTTTTTCAGCGCTTCCTGACTGAGCAACGTTTCCAGGCTTGCCACCAGCGCCAGCGTCACGGCAACCACCCAGACTGAAGGATTTTGCCAAGCCAGCCAGTCAGGGGTTTCCAGCTCCGCCGCCAGCGCTGACATACTATCAAAGGCCGGTAACGCAATGCGCGG
>NZ_CAJCKS010000121.1:0-14571 GCF_903970985.1 Pantoea sp. ME81
CTGGTATTGTGCCGCATACTGTTTGGTGGCTTAGGTTTCCGCCCCGGCATGTTCGGTATGGCACGTCGTCGCATGCACGAACGCTGGATGCAGATGACCCCAGAACAGCGCGAAGAGTTTATGCAACACCGCCGTGAACGTTCGCACCGTGGACGCCGCGATCGCTGTGACTGGCATGGCCGTCGCGATGATGCGCGCTCACCCTCCGACGAGGCTCCCGCTAAATCGCCAGACGCAGAGTAAACGCCATGGCGCAGGATTCTCTGCTGATGTCCGCGTTGAACGCCTGTCGGGTAAAATTGAGCGCATTTATTCGCGGCCGCACCTCGATCCGTGAAGATGCCGACGATATCCTGCAGGAAGTGACCTACAAGCTCATGCAGGTTGAGCAACCGGTGGAAAATGTCGCGGCCTGGTTATTCCGTGCCGCACGCAATGAGATGACCGACCGGGCGCGAAAGAAGCGTGAACTGCCGCTAGCCGATCTGATGAACGGCGATGAGGAGGCGGATTTTCCTGAAGATGAGCTGGCTGAAACGCTCTTTGGCGTGCCGGAAACGCCGGAAGATGAGTATCTCAAAGCACTGCTATGGGAAGAACTGGAGGAAGCCTTAGCGGAACTGCCACTCGCTCAGCGCGAAGTGTTCGAAAAAACGGAGTTGTTGGGTTACAGCTACAACGAGCTGTCTGAAGAGAGCGGCATCAGCGTCCAGGCGCTGTTATCACGCAAACATAAAGCGGTGCTTTCTCTGCGTACGCGATTGCGCAGTCTTTATGATGAGCTTACCGCTGAGTAATGAAAACATGGCGTTTTACTGACTGAATCGTAAAAAGAATGGCTGCTACTTACCCTAAATAGCAGCCTATATTTCCAGTTACCACCAGACCGCTTCTTCCCTTGGTTGCACAATGTTCACGGCTTGCCCGATGACCGGTAAAGACAATTTAATTTTTTGCTCACGCGCCAGCGCCGATATTTGTATCAGGGGATCATTCCAGTGATGGAAAGCAAGATCGAAGGCCGCGTTATGAATGGGCATTAACCATTTTCCCTTTAGATCCTGAAACGCCCGGATGGTATCCCCTGGCATCATGTGAATATCCGCCCATCGACTGTCATAAGCCCCATTCTCAAGGCAGGCAACATCAAATGGACCGTATTTATTACCGATTTCTTTAAAGCCCGGAAAATAGCCGGAGTCACCGCCAAAAAATAAACGAAACTCATCGGTGATGATGCTCCATGAACACCACAAACGTTTATTGCCGTCAAACAAACCACGTCCGGAAAAGTGCTGCGACGGTGTGGCGACAAAATGCACCTCGCCCACCTCCGTAGATTGCCACCAATCCAGTTGGGTGATCTTCTCCTCAGCCACTCCCCACTTCGCCAGCAAATCGCCGACGCCCAGCGGAGCGAGGAAATAGCGCACACGATCTTTCAACTGCATGATCGTCTGGTAATCCAGATGATCATAATGGTCATGGGATAAAATAATGCCCTCAATAGGCGGTAAATCGCTCAGCTCGATGGGTGCAGCCTGAAAACGCTTTGGCCCGAGCCACTGAAAAGGAGACGCTCGCAGGTTAAATACCGGGTCAGTAAGCCAATACTTGCCTTTCAATTTGAGCAACAGCGATGAATGCCCCAGTCGAAACACACTGTTGTCGGCTGCCATGGCGAGCGCCTCGGACGTGATGGGCTGCACAGGTAATTGCTGCTGAGGTACCGTTTCTTTTGGCTTGTTGAACGCCAAATCCCAGAACATCTTCATATATTCGGTGAATTTCAATGGCTGCCGGGGAGCAGCATTGGTGAAACGCTTGCCATCGAACTGTGCGGATTGCGAATAACCCTTGATGGCACTGCGGGAGATGCCTGAACAATTCAACATTGATCTTTTCCTGGCCGGATGCGATGGCTCACAATACCGTGTTTTAGTGAACCCTATATGGCATAACGGGCGGTCTGGTCATGAAATTCAACCTTCAGATGACTTTTCATTTCCTGAGCGCTAAAGTCACTCTTTTGTTTGATTTTTCGAGGGAAAATGAAACCTTTATTTGTATACGGCACCTTGCAACCAGGTCATTCAAATGCGCATATTCTGGACAGTATCGGTGGAGAGTGGCTGCCCGGAACGGTCAACGGCATCTTCTATGAACGCGGTTGGGGCGCGGCAGCGGATTTTCCCGGCATTGTGCTGGACAACAATGCGGGCCCTGTCAAAGGCTCACTCTTCTTCTCAGAGCATCTGACCGCGCACTGGACAATGCTGGATGAGTTCGAGGAGGGTTATGATCGTGTTGATGTTGAAGTCACCACCCTCGAAGGAGAGAAAATCACAGCGTGGATTTATCAGTTACAGCCGCCACAGGCCTAATCTGCCCTGCTCTTTTCCAGCCTAAGCAAGCGCAACGCCCACGATACCTTGCGAGATGAGAATACATCTGGCTACTGCGGCACAGCTATTCTCTACGGAATCGGTTGCAGCACGCTCGCACTTAATAAGCCAGGCTAGAATGAATGCGAACCGCATCAAGGAGCATTCAGATGAGCAAACTCTGCACCGCCTGCAGTACTTCTTATGAAGATGATCCAGGCATCTCACATTGCAAAATTTGCGAAGACGAGCGGCAGTTTGTGCCTGTCAAAGGGCAGCAATGGCTGGCATTCTCGGCTCTGCGTGCCACACATCAAAATAAATGGCAGCAGCATCTAAAGGGATTATTCAGCCTGCAAACTGTCCCAAGTTTCGCCATCAACCAACGTGCTTTTTTACTGCAAAGCGCGCAGGGGAATATTCTCTGGGACTGCATTGCGAATCTGGATGACGCCACGGAATCATTAATACACGCACTCGGCGGTATTGATGCCATTGCCATTTCTCATCCCCATTACTACAGCACCATGCAAGACTGGGCTGCGGCATTTGATGCGCCCATCTATTTGCATGAGGATGATCAGGAATGGATTATGCGCCAGAGCCCGCATATTCATCTCTGGCAAGGTGACGAATTGGATTTAATGCCCGATGTCACGTTATTACGCCTGGGTGGGCATTTTAAAGGAGGCTGTGTACTGCACTGGTCGCAACATGATGGCGTGCTGTTGAGTGGTGATGTTGTGCAAGTGACACCCGGTGCAAATTCCGTGTCATTTATGTGGAGCTATCCCAACATGTTGCCGCTTTCTGCTGCTACGGTGAATACGCTCATTCACCGACTGGATAAGGTCACCTTCTCGCAGATTTATGGCGCTTTTGCCGGTCGGGAAATGACACAGCAGGCACAATCCATTGTCAGACAGGCAGCTGAACGTTATATCCGCTGCCTGCAATAATTAACCTGCCAGCCCGGTATTCACCCGTTTACCTGGTTCTTACAGATGGGAATAACGGGCCATCATCAATAGTTTTGATTGCATCAAGACCCGTAAATTGAACACGCAACGGGGCTTAGCCCGTAGACAAACTTAAGGACTCGTTTCACTGAGGCTGGGGGGCGTGTGCGTTTCGCACAAAAAGATCTACAGGAATTAATGGTGGTGCAGGAAGCTGAAGCGCGGGAACAGGCAATCAACGATCTGCATGCCTTTATTAAACTCGCGCTTTGAATAATAGAAATTTTTCGATTCAGGACGTTGTCACTGAACTGTCCGATTTGGCGACAAAATAGTTATCGTGTTTTTCAATCGTGACGCCGCGTTCACGCCAGTATGCTGCCATATTGAAAAACGCATCACTGGTTAAATTGAAGCCAATAATAACTGAAGGGTGTTTACCGCTACTCAGAAACGAGTTTAACTGCTCCATATCCAACGCTTTAACAGACTCCATCATCTTCTCCCGATCTATAACAAGATAATCTGCTTCAACAGATTATCTTGTAAGTCTCTTGATGCACAATGCAGTTATATTAATATTACAATCTGCAAAAAATCTGATGAAGGATTGCGGCCACCCGCTTTAAAACCCGCAGATTCTCTGATTAATGAGATCGATCTCAGCTCTGAAGAGTGCAATTTACCCTTAAAGCGAAACGTAAAACTGTGGGGTTTCTTGATGATTGCTTGCTGGATATATCAACAACGCACAACGTCACTCACCGATATTAATTATTATTTGCTATACATCGGTGCTTTTTAGACCGGACGAAATTTCGACGAACGAACCATTCATGGATGTACAGACGTCCAGACGTATATTATAGTCCGTCTCCTACGTTACTCAGGGACTCGTACTATGAACAAATTACTCGTTACCACCCTTCTCGCCGCTGCAGTTTCACTGCTGAGCGCCTGCGACAACAACAAAGACAATGCCATCAAAGTCGCCATTAACACCGGTCCTGACGAAGCGCTCTGGCAGACCGTTAAACAGGTCGCTCATGATAAATATCATCTGGATGTCGATGTGGTGGCATTTAACGATTATGTTCAACCGAACGAAGCCCTGTTCAATAAAGATGTCGATGCCAACGCCTTCCAGAGCCTGCCTTATCTGGAAATGCAGTCGAAAGAGCGTGGCTATAAGTTCGCCGTGGTCACCAACACGTTTGTGTTCCCGATTGCCGGCTATTCCCGCAAGATCAAAGCGCTCGATGCACTGCCAGATGGCGCGACCATCACCATCTCTAACGAAGCAACCACTCTCGGTCGCAGCCTGTTGCTGTTGCAAGCTCAGGGACTGATCAAAGTGAAACCCGAAGCGGGCTTGCTGCCAACCACGCTGGATATCACGGATAATCCGAAGAAACTTAAAATCGTTGAAGTGGATACCCCGCAACTGGCCCGCACTCTCGACGATCCGCAGGTGTATATCTCCATCATCAATAACAACTTTGCCGCGCTGGTTAACCTCTCCGCGTCGAAGGATGGCATGTTTATGGAAGGCAAAGCGTCGCCGTATGTGAATGCGATTGTGGCGCGCGAAGATAACAAAGACAGCGCAAATGTGCAGAAGCTGAAAGAGGCTTTCCAGTCGCAAGAAGTACTGGATAAAGCAAACGAGATTTACAAAGGCGACATTATCAAGGGTTGGTAATAGCCGCTAAAAAAGCCGCACAACAGGTGTGTTGCGCGGCTTTTTATTATTTAAAATCCACTGCCATCAATTCAGCGATGGTTGAATCCTGTGTCGAGGTCACGCAGCGGTGCAGGTAATCAGTAAATTTCGAGGAGGGCGGCATGCCTAACTCCAGCAACTTCTCATTGCAGAACACCACGTTGAGTTTGGAGAAATGGCCGTAAAGATTCATGGCGCGCAACACAATCCGCTCATTGCACGGCCCAAATAACGACGCGAAGTTTTTCTTACTTTCGGCCAGTTCGCGATAATTCACTTTCTGATAACTCTCGCCCACGGGCACATTGCCTGAGGCTTTCGCCATCGCTTTATCAATCTCCGCGAAGGTGACACTGCTGTTGAGGCCCGCCGAAATGTGAATAATGCTTTTATCGACGTTTTCAGCGGTCAACAACAGCTCCAGCGCATCTGCACAATAATCCACAGGCACCACATCAATACGATCGTCCAGCTCACACATAAACTTACCCAATGTCAGTGCCATGCGGAACACCCAGAAAATACTCGGCGATGGCGTGCAGCCATGATCGGAATGGCCCACAACAATAGAGGGACGCGCAATAACCAGCGGCAGTTCGGGTAACATCTCGCTCATCATTTTTTCCACCGTGGCTTTACTCCATGTGTACTCAACTATGTGCTGATCGCGCAGCGTATTCAGTTTGCTCTCGGTCACCAGGGTGTTAGCTTCCGGCGCACAAGACATTGCCGTTCCGACATGAATAAAGCGCTTAAGTCCGCTGACCTGATTCATACGACTCGCGAAGGTGAAAGTTCCTTCAACGTTAACTTTCCAGATGTAAGGATTCGCCCCAAACGAAGCCACAGCCGCACAGTTGAGCACATGTGTAACGCTATCCAGACGCGGGTCGGCAGTAAACCGCTCTGGTTCCGCGAGATCGCCGATAAGAATGTTATCTGTGGTCAGTGTATCCAACAGATTTTGTGCCACGCCAAATTTAGCCAGATTGGATTGCAACCGACTCAGTCCTTCGGCGGGTGAATCACCGCGCACCAGCAGTAACAGTCGATTATTCTCGCTTTTCTTCAATAAGTTAACCGTTACCGCTCCGCCTAAAAATCCGGTTGCGCCAGTAATTAAAATCGTATTCATAGTATTCAGCTATCAGTTGGTTTCTGGACGAAAACGGTCCATTGAGCGTGGCTTCGAATGTATGCCAGCGAAGATAAATGGCGAATAAATGCGATCTGCACAAGGTGAGGGAAAAAGCGGTCCAGTTAGCTTTCGTTTATCTCTGATAACCATCCGTCATTTTATTTCTCACCGTTCGTCTATTCTGAGATTAAAAAACCGCCGCGATATAAAAATGTCGTAAAAATTTCGCTGCCAGGCGTAAAAATGCAGGTCACAAAACCACCACCCGCTATTAACCGTTCGGGTAAACAGGTATGTTCGCCGTCATAGACACAGCCATCGCCGTTCCACGCTGATAAGAAACAGGAAATATATGAATCAGACCGAGAAACAGTCTCTGCCTGCTGGCATGTTGGCCGCCGCAGGGATCGTGTTTGGTGATATCGGTACCAGCCCGCTTTACACCCTGAAAGAGTGCCTGTCGATCTTACCGGATGGATCAATCTCAACCACTGCCGTGATGGGTTTTCTGTCACTGATTTTCTGGGCGTTAACCCTGATCGTTACCCTGAAATATGTCTGCTTTGTCATGCGTGCCGACCATGATGGTGAAGGCGGTATTTTAACGCTGATGTCACTGGCGCGTCGTAACGTCGGTCCGAAGATTGGTCACATCATTATTCTGGCCGGTTTGACGGGTGGCGCCTTCTTTTACGGTGATGGCATCATCACGCCGGCGATTTCGGTGCTCTCCGCCATTGAAGGGATTGAAGTGGTATCACCCCAACTCGACAAATACGTGGTCCCACTGGCGGTACTCATACTCACGCTGTTGTTCTTCATCCAGAAACACGGTACGGAAAAAGTCAGTAAAGTATTTGGGCCGGTGATGTTTGTTTGGTTCGTCTCGATTGGTTTACTGGGTATTCGCGGGATTACGCTCAACCCCACGGTCTTGCAGGCGCTGAATCCCAGCTACGCGCTGACCTTTTTGCTGACTCATGAAGCGCTCGCCTTTGCCGCGATGGGTATGGTGGTACTGGCCGTTACCGGTGCCGAGGCGCTGTATGCGGATATGGGACATCTCGGCAAAGCGCCGATCCGCCTGGCGTGGCTAGTAATTGCCATGCCTGCCCTGGTGCTCAATTACTTTGGCCAGGGTGCACTGGTGATTGCGGATGCGAAGATGATCAATAACCCGTTCTTCAACCTCGCGCCGGGCTGGGGACAGATACCCTTGATTGTGCTGTCAACGCTCGCCACGGTAATCGCAGCCCAGTCGGTCATTACCGGGGTTTACACCTTAACGCATCAGGCGATACGTCAGGGGTTTCTGCCACCCATGCGCATTGTGTTCACCTCGCATACTGAATCTGGCCAAATCTACATTCCCGTGGTGAACTGGCTGCTGTTTGTTGCGGTAACGGTGATTGTGCTGGCGTTCCGTCAGTCCTCGGCCCTCTCCTCCGCTTACGGTATCGTGGTGACCGGCACTATGGTGATCACCGCCTGTCTGGCCGGCGTGGTGGCGCTGCGTAACTGGAAATGGCCACTGCCGCTGGCGGTGATTTTCCTGCTATGTATGCTGAGCATTGACGTGCCGCTGTTTGCGGCGAACCTGATGAAACTGCTGTCAGGCGGTTGGGTTCCGGTACTGATGGCGCTGACCATGATGGGGTTGATGCTGATCTGGAGCACCGAGCGTAATCGGTTAATCAAAAAATTGAACAACGATCCGGAAAGCCTGCAGGCGCTGGTGAAATCACTGGAAACTAATCCGCCCAGTCGTGTACCGGGTACTGCCATCTTCCTGGCGCGTAAAGAGTTTGAGATTCCACAGGCGCTGCTGCATAACCTCAAGCATAACCGGGTGCTGCATAAGCGCGTGGTGTTGCTGAACATCCGCACGACAGATACGCCACGCGTGCACAATCAGAAGCGCATCACCATCACCCAACTTTCGCCGTCCTTTTGGCAGGTAACCGCGGCATACGGCTGGCGAGAAGTCCCTTCAATGGCGGAGGTTTTACACCTGTGCGGACTGGAAGGTTTTGGCTGCACGCTGAATGAAGCGTCTTTCTTTACCTCACACGACACCCTGGTGATGAAAAAACGCCGCGGACTGGCAAGAATAAAAGGCGGCATCTTTCACTTCTGCCAACGCAATGCGTTGCGTGCGCATGAGCAATTTAATATTCCACCCAATCGTGTTATCGAGTTAGGCGGCCAGCGCGAGTTTTAACAAAATGGGGCGTTTATTACGCCCCATTTGATTTATTGTGCCGCGATAAATGTAACCAGATGAAAGAATATTCCCGAAAGTTTAACGGAGTTGTGGCTGAACTTTTCTTAACAACTAATTAGCAATTAAAGCTAAAACGCATAACCTCAAAAGGTGTTTATTAAGCCTACCGGCACTCATTACCTGCCGTGCGCAACTGTCGGAATGTATAAAATCACCATCAACAATAAAATGCATAGCTTCGAAATCGGTTCAGCAGTTATTTTGAGGAGTAAGACCATGAAAGAACTTATTAATGACGTTATCTCTATTTTCACACCGCAAAATGTTAAACCCGTTTTAGTCCGTGCGGATTTGACCCATCGTGAATTATCATCAATTCATCCTGTGGGCTTTACTTCCGTGAGCTGGGCGACTTCGATGGAAGAACTGACTGATGCGATTGTGAAAAAAACGCTCGCTGCAGGGGCCGTGGGTTATCACATCACTGACGTTGAATCCCATGAGCCGGGCCACGATGGTCAGCATGTAATGGCGGCTACCGCAACCCTGTACCATATCAATAGCAAAGTGGCGTACGGCTAATGTTAACCCCCCCTTCGCTGTTGCATTTAAGCCTGCCACTCTTGTGACAGGCTTTTATCTGCAAAGTATTCGGCGAGAAAATCAATAAACACTTTCATGCGCGGCGATTCCGATGTCCGTTGCGTATACACCGCCCAGATATTCGCCTGCTGATACCACTGCGGTAAAACATGGACCAATTCGCCCGTGCTGAGATAGGGCGTTACATCCCATGCCGAGCGGAGCGCAATCCCGTGTGACTTCAACGCCCAGTTTAAAATGACCTTGCCACTGTTTGACGAATAATGGCTATTAAGGCGGCACAATACCTGTTGCTGACCGTCAGTCAGCGCCCAATTGCCGAATGAATTGTTCTTTTCATTGATGATAAGGCAGCTGTGGTCAATTAATTCATCCAGCGAATTGACCGCCCCAGCGCGCGCTAAATATTCAGGGGATGCGCAAAGAATACGCCGATTAACGGCCAGTTTACGCGCGATGTAAGAGTGATTCAGATTATCGCCAACCTGTATATCCACATCGGTGCCGGATTGCATCAAATCAATCTCACGATCGCTTAAAATGAGTTTGATATTTAAAGATGGATGCTGAGAAATAAAGGCTGAAATGGCATCAGATAAATACGCCTGACCAAATCCCAGCGAACAGCCAACGGTCAACTCACCGGTTAATTCGCCGCGCCACTGCTGAAAATTATTCAGAAACGCATCCATTTCCTGTACCACTTGCAGCGCCCCCTCCAGCGCTTTCTCACCTTCTGGCGTCAGGCGCATCACCCGATTGGTGCGGAAGAAAAGCCGGGTGTCGAGCTGTTTCTCAAGAATGGCGATACGTTTGCTGATATACGATGGAGACTGGCCCAGCTCCACGGCAGCGCGACCAAAACCACCATGACGCGCCACGCTGATAAACACATAGAGGTCTTCGACAGAGGGCCAGCCCTGTAGCGGTTTCTGAACGTTTTTCCCGGCAAGCAAGAGCTTCATACTATTACGCAGTTAGCCAACATCGAGCGGTTATAACACAGAATCGAGAAAGCCCTGAAGCTGTGCTAAAAATACCGCCGGGACTTCTTCCTGTGGGGAATGCCCACAAGGCAGTGCCTTGCCCTGCACATTAATGGCCTTCTCCTGCCAGGTTTCAACCACATCGTATAGCTGACCGACCGTGCCCTTTTCCCCCCACAGCAATTGAAGCGGACAAACGATGCGTTTGTCGCTGTCCTCTGCATCGTGCTCTAAATCCACCGTGGCGGCCGCGCGGTAATCTTCGCAGACGGCGTGGATCATCTCGGGCTGCTGATAGCAGCGCAAATAATCATTGAATACCGCTTCTGAAGTCGCCCCCGCTGTCTTGAGCTGACCGTCAATATGTTTTCGCAGGAAGAAGGCCGGATCGTGGCCGATCATCGTCTCCGGCAGTGGGTAAGGCTGGATCAGAAAGAACCACCAAAAATAGCGCGTAGCAAAAGCCTTATCGGTCTGCGCATACATGGTTGCAGTCGGGGCGATATCGACGAAAGTGCCGCAAGCCACTTTCTCCGGATGGTCAAGCGCCAGACGATGTCCGACCCGGGCACCGCGATCGTGTCCGACAAACGCGACACGCGAAAGACCCAGTGCGTCAATCAACTGGCTGATATCTTCAGCCATGGCGCGTTTTGAATAGGCCAGATGGCGTTCGTCGCTGGCGGGTTTGTCGCTATCGCCGTAGCCGCGCAAATCAGGCAGGATCACCTGGTATTTTTGCGCCAGCTGCGGAGCGATTTTACGCCACGCCAGATGATTTTGTGGATGCCCGTGCAGCATCAGCAACGGCGGTCCTTCGCCCCCGATTGCCACGCGTAGTGTGATACCGTTGTCCAGCGTGACCGCTTTCAAGGCAAATCCGTCGATAAACGGCGATGCGCCGCAATCCTTGATATCACTCATGCTGTTGGTCCTTTAACCCGCTGCAGCCAGGGGCGCTGAGCAAAGTGCCGATGTTCAAACTGCGTAATGTCAGTCTCGTATTGGAGCGTCCAGTCTACCGCGCTGCCGCCACCCATTAACATCTCACGTTTGAGCGCGCCGACCTCAAAATGCAACACCTGCTGATTGAAGGTGAGGGTCTTATCTTCCAGAGAAACCGTAATCTGGTTGTGTTCTGCATCAGCGGTAGCAGCGCTGAGCTGCTGATACGCCTCCTCACTTAGCGTTAGCGTCAATACGCCGTTGCGCTGGCAGTTATCGTCAAAGATGCCGGCAAAACTGGTGCCGATGATGGCGCGAATGCCCAGCTGATTGAGTCCCCACACCGCATGTTCGCGACTGGAACCACAGCCAAAGTTGGGTCCTACCAGCAAGAATGCCGCGTTCTTTCCGGCAGGCTGGTTGAGGATAAACGCGGGATTCGCACTGCCGTCGGGCAAAAATCGCAGGTCAAAGAACACGCCCCGATCCAAACCCTGGCGATCGATGCCTTTCAGAAACTGCTTTGGCATGATCACATCCGTATCAATGTTGGCCGCCGGTAAATGGGCAATGCGTCCGGTGATGCTGTGAAAAGCGTCCATATTAAACCTCTGCTGTCGTGAAGTTGCGTACATCGACCAGATGACCGGCCACCGCAGCGGCGGCGACCATCGCCGGGCTCATTAAATGGGTTCGTGCTCCTGCACCCTGGCGGCCCGCAAAATTGCGGTTGGTTCCTGAAGCACAGCGATCGCCGGGTTCCAGGACATCTTCATTCATTGCCAGACACATTGAGCACCCCGACTGCCGCCACTCAAAACCTGCATTGATAAAAATGTCGGCTAAGCCTTCAGCCTCTGCTTGCTGACGCACCTGCGTAGAGCCTGGCACGATGATCCCGCGCACGTGTCGGGCGATTTTGCGCTCGCCAATCACCGCTGCTGCAGCGCGCAAATCTTCGATTCTGCCGTTGGTACAGGAGCCAATAAACGCATGGGTGATGGCGATGTCAGACAGGCGCATACCGGGTTCCAGCCCCATATATTTCAGTGCGGCTTGTATTGCCTGCTGTTTAATCAAATCGGGTTCGTATTGCGGATCAGGTACACAGCCGCCAATAGCACAGGTCTGATCCGGGCTGATGCCCCAGGTCACTTTAGGTTCGAGGTCGCTGCAATCCAGCGCAATTGAACGGTCAAAATTAGCCCCTGCGTCACTCCGTAATGTGAGCCATTCAGCCTTAGCCTGCTCCCACAATGCACCCGTTGGCATTTGCGGTTTGCCCTGGATGTAGGCGAATACCTTCTCATCTGGCGCAATAATCGCTCCGCGTGCACCGGCCTCGACAGCCATATTGCACAGCGTCATGCGCCCTTCCATACTCAGCGCGTCAATCGCCGGGCCGTCAAACTCGATGGCATAACCGGTTGCCCCTGAGGCGCCAATATCTTCAATCAACGCCAGAATGATGTCTTTAGCCGAACAGCCATAAGGCAGCTCTCCCGTTACCGTGACGCGCATGGTTTTCAGCGTGCGATAAATCAGGGTTTGCGTGGCGAGAAGATGTTCAATTTCTGATGTTCCGATGCCGAAACCCAACGCGCCAAATGCGCCATAGGTAGTGGTGTGGCTGTCACCGGCGGCGATCACCATACCGGGCATGACCAGGCCTTGCTCATGCGCAACCACATGCTCGATGCCCTGGCGCGGGTCCATGACATCAAACAATTCGATGCCAAAGTGGGCGGCATTTTGACGGAAGTAATCCACCTGCAGCTGCCCGCCTGCATCGGTCATGGCATCGTCACGCTCAGGACGCGTGGGATTAACATGATCGACATTAAGTAAGATGGTCGCCGGATGGCGTACCGGGCGATGATGTTCACGCAGTCCGCTAAAGGCCTGCGGGCTGGTGTATTCGTTGAGTATTGATCGATCAATATAGAGCAACACATGCCCTTCATCGTCTAACTGACGTACCACATGCTGATCGATCAGTTTTTCATACAGTGTTTTGTTAGCCATGCGATTGCCCACATAAAAGTATCAACAAGTCATCAGAGACTCTAGGGTAATACAGTTGTGGTTCAGACAATGAACACAGTACGTGAAGTGATAGTTTATGAAGTGTGTTTTATGGGCGACCTTAACGCCGCCCGCAAAGGGATGACCTACTGCAGACGCTCGAAGCGATAAGGTTTGGGATCGATAATCGGTGTATGCCCGGTCACCAAATCTGCAGCTAACTGCCCGGCTGCGGGTGATGTCCCGAAACCATGTCCTGAAAAACCCGTCGCCAAAGTTAGCCCGGGCATCGAGGCGACAGGACCAATCACCGGATTCGAATCCGGGGTAACATCTATCACGCCAGCCCATGACTCCGCCATCTCCGCCTGCTGGAACACCGGCCACGCCGCGCGCAGGTTGCGCATCGCTTCCTGGTTCAGTGCCGGATTGGCAAGAGGATCCAGCGTGCGAACCTGCTCAAAGGGTGAACGCCGATCGTTGCGCCAGCGACGTGCCAGTGCAAGATCCTTCACAAAGTATTTGCCCAGCGAAATCCGCAGGTTGTCACGCGCCTGCCGTAGCTGAGGCATATAACGTGTGCCGATCAATAGATGATCAAGCGTTATTGGCGCATCCAGCGCACCGCGTTGAGTGATAATAAAGCCACCGTCCTGGTGTTTTCGGAATGAGAAGTCAGGAGCGCCCACCGCTATATTGGCCGGTCCTTCCAGCGGTTTAGTGCGCATCACCGAACAAATCAGCGGCAGCGTCGGCAGATTAATACCGTGATTGCCAAGGAAACGACGCGACCAGGCACCTGCCGCCAGCAACACCTGGTCACATCGAATCTCACCGCGCTCGGTGATTACGCCACTCACCTTACCATTGCTGGTGGCTAAGCCGCGGACGGCACAGTTTTCAAGGATAACGGCGCCTCTGGCGATGGCAGCATTCGCGATTGCGCTGGCCGCCAGCGTGGGTTCGGCTCGCCCGTCGGAAGCAGTGTAAATCCCTCCTGCCCATTTCTCCACGCCGCCAGGCACCTGAGCCGCAATCTGCGCGTGGCTCAGTAAGCGCGTATCCAATCCCGCAGTGCTAACCCCGCTTAACCATTTTTCATGCAGTGACATCTGCTGCTCGTTGCGTGCCACAAACATAATGCCAGCCTGACGATATCCCACGTCACTGCCAACCCGCGCGGCCATCCCCGCCCACAAGCGGTCAGCGGCCTGCGCCAGCGGAATATCCTCCAGCGCACGGCTGGTTTTACGGATCCAGCCGAGATTGCGGGAAGACTGCTCGCCCGCAATCCGCCCTTTTTCCAATACCACCACCGGAATATTGCGCTCCGCCAGCGTCAGTGCGGCGGTCAATCCAACAATCCCGCCGCCAATAACGACCACCGTGGTGGTATCCGGCAGCGTTGGCGAAGGCGTAACCGGAGAAATAACAGGTGCCATATCGCGTCTCCTGCCCTTACAGGGCCACGGTGATTTCCTGAACCTGAGCGTTACCGGCCCCGCGATAGGCCGTAACTTCCAGTTCAACTTTATAAACGGTCGATCCCAGCGGCGGGCAGGTCACTGTTGAGGCGGGATTAAC
>NZ_CAJCKS010000122.1:0-14422 GCF_903970985.1 Pantoea sp. ME81
GTTCAATGCTACGCAGCGTCGCGTTGTAGCGTTTATCGGGATTGGCGAAGGTGGTAAACCAGGCTTGCTGGCCGGGGTGGATGTTGGTGATGTCCGCTTCGGAAACCTGCACTTTAATGGTCATGGTGCCCAGTTGCGCTAGCTTGGCGATGGTCGGCGCGCTCTGCGCGGCGTTAACCGTCTGGCCCTGTTTGGTCACGATGGCGATCACCGTGCCATCCATCGGTGCCATGATGCGGGTATAGCTGAGATCGAGCTGCTTCTTGTCCACCTCAATTTGTGCCTGAATGACGCGCGCTTTTTGCGCCGTCAACTCAGCACGTGCGGTGCTCCACGCTTCTGCCGCTTCGTCAAAATCCTGGCGCGACACCAGATTGGCTTTGATCATTTGCTGCAAACGTTTGAACTGCGCATCCTGTCGGACTAAGGTCGCTTCGCGTGTCTCCAAATCGGCTTGCGCCACGCTAAGCGCGGCCTGCGCATTGCGTAAATCACTGCGCTGTGGCTGATCGTCAATTTCAGCGATCAGTTCGCCCTTACTGACGTTATCGCCCGCTTTGATATAGAGCTTTTTCACCTGCCCCGATACCTGTGCACCGACGTTGACGCGTTCGATTGCGTCCATTTTGCCCGTCGCAGCGATGACGTTCTCGATGTTGCCTTGACGCACAACGGCGGTGACCAGTGGGTTCGGTTTTGGTCGTGAACTGCTGTAGGCCCAGACCAGAATAATGATCGCCAAAATAACGATCGCGACCAAAAGCCGCTTTTTAGAGGCATTCAACATAAGCATCCCTTTAATGAAGCGAGAATAGTAATCACTAAATGCAACAAACAGGAGAAAATTCGTCAGGATTTCTGCATTAAGTTGAGTGCGTTGAGAAAAAAATGAAAATTTTTCGAATAGAAATCGTCGTTGAGTTGTTTACCCCTAAACCACTCACTATTTGGGAAATGCTATGTCCGCTCCGGCCCGCCAAAACTCACGTCAACGCTATGACGCTTTCAGCATGACGCTGCACTGGATCACTGCGTTTAGCGTCATTTTTCTGTTTGCCTCGGCGCACATTTGGGAACAACTGGAAAAGGGCACACCGCTGCGCAAGGGTTTACAGGCGTGGCATATCTCTTTTGGCATTTTGCTGGCTTTGTTGATGATTGTGCGCCCACTGTGGCGTTTCTATTGCCAACGTCAGACGCATTTGGCCGTGGCGCCAGCTGAAAGCAGCACGCCGATGCGCATCATCGCGCATGCCGTTCATGGCTTGTTGTACCTGTTGTTATTCACTCAGGTTGTATTGGGTTTTCTGTTTCGTTGGGCGCAACAGGAACCGTTTAATTTCTTTGGCCTGTTCGATATTCCAACCTTTATTCATGTCGATACCGCACTGCGTCACACGCTGGCGGGATTACACAATAACGTTGGCTGGGCGCTGATTAGCCTGGCAGGCGCGCATGCGCTGGCGGCGTTACTCCATCACTACGTTCTGCGTGACAACGTGCTGCGCCGTATGCTGCCGTTGCGCGATTCGATGCCCCTCCGCGAGGATAAATGAATGATGAAGATGATGACTTCAATTCGCTGGTTTGCCGTGCCGGTATTGCTGATGGTGTTACATGCACCGACTGCATTCGCCATGGGTGATGACGACAGTGACAAGAAAATCCCGGATTGTCCGAAAGGGCAAGTGTATGACAGTAAAACCAAATCCTGCGTGCCGGAAAAAACCAGCATGCTGAGTGATGAGGATAAGACCAATTACGCCTACCACCTGGCGAAAAAAGGCGAGTATCAAGCTGCGCTGACGTTACTGGATACGTTGCACAATCAGAACACCAAAGAGGCATGGAATTATCGCGGCTACGCCACACGTAAACTGGGCCGCACCGACGAAGGGATGCGTTACTATCAGAAATCGATCGCACTAGACCCCAAATATGCCAAAGTGCGTGAATATTTAGGTGAAGCCTGGATGATCAAAGGCCGACCGGATCTGGCTAAAGAGCAGCTCACTATCATCAAATCGCTGTGCGGTGTGAAGTGTGAAGAGTATCAGGATTTGCACGCGGCCATTAATGGTCATCCTGAGTCCTGATGACCGCTGTTGACGGAGGATAGAAATATTACCAGCACTGAAGTCCGTCAACATCTGGCGGCGCATCTGACGCGTATGTGGCGTTACGCGATGGTGTTATCGCGTAATAAAGATGTGGCCGAAGAGTTAGTGCAGTCCACCTGTGTGCGGGCGCTGGAACGCAGCGCCCAGTACACACCGGGCACACGCATCGATCGCTGGCTGTTTACCGTGCTGCACTCCGTGTGGATCAACGAACTGCGCGCGCAGCGGGTGCGCATGGGGCAGGGATTCGTCGAGAGTGATGAATTGCTCGCTCCCGACCATCAGCAACACAATGAACAGCGCATGCAATATGCCAAAGTGATGCAACGGGTTGGGCAGTTGCCAGAGGCACAGCGCAACGCGGTATTTTTAGTTTATGTCGAGGGTTTTACCTATCAGGAAGCCGCCGACACGCTGGCCGTACCGATTGGAACCATCATGAGCCGCCTCGCTGCGGCACGCGCTACTTTAGCCAGCGCAGTGACAGCGCGGCCTGCGGTACAGGAGAAACGCTTGTGAATGCACCACGATTTACCTCGCCCTATGCCGACGAAGCTATCGTTGCCTGGCTGGATGGTGAAATGCGCGCGGAGGATGCGCAGGCGTTTGAAACCGAATTAAAGCGCAGTGAAACGTTGTCAGCACGGACGGCTGAGCTGATGAAAAGCAATCAACCTTTTGCGGATGCGTTCGCGCCAATGCTGGATGAGGCGCCGCTGGAGCGTATGGAGTCACGACTGGCGTACCTGCTGGACAACACGCCGTCCGCACCGAAAAAAGAGACTGTTCAGGTTAGCCGTCGTGCGTTGATCGCGGCATCAGTCAGTTTTCTGCTGGTGGGCAGTGCCGTCGGTTTTTGGGCCAGACCCGTCGCGAAAGCTGAACAGGATGAGAGCGCGCGAATACGTGAACTGGAAGCACAATATATGTCGCTCTATAGCCCGGAAACGTTGGCGGATGTCGACAGTTCGCCACAGGTGTTAGCGCGTTCATTACAACGCACGGCGCGCGACCTCGATCTGCGTCTGACGACTGAGCAATTGACGCTTCCTGAAGCGAGCCTGAAAAGTGTGCGTATGTTGCGCTACGACGATTCACTGATCACTCAAATCGCCTGGAATCACAGCAATTACGGTCCGATGGCCCTGTGTATTTCGCGGGAAGATGCGAGTAAACAGAGTGCATTGGCGCAGGAAAAACGGCACGGCATGAATCTGGTGTGGTGGCATCGCAGCGGATATCAGTACGTGTTGATTGGGCGCAATCCTGCTGATCAGTTAAAACGAGCGGCGCAGGTGTTGAGCGCCGCTCTGGTGTAGATGTACAAGGCAACCTTTGAACCGCTCCCGATTATGCCCCTACGACACTGCATCAAAATATCGTAGGGGCTTTTTTTATCGGCAGAACGCTTACGAGATCCCCAGAAGCTGTTTCAACTGCGCAATCTCAACGCGCCATTGTGTCTGCAACGTCGGTTTTTGATGTTTAGGCTTTCGCATCATATCTTCATCAAGCTTGCTCTCTAAATCGCACAAGGCCAATAGTAGTTCCTCCTCGTCGTTATGCGATTCGGCCGCCACGGGCTGAACGCTAGCAACACTTTTTTCTGACGGTTGTTCGGCCCCCATAAGTTCAATCACTTGTGCAAAGTCATGCCACTCGCTCAGTTGCTGATCCTGAATCAGCCAGAAACGGTTACAGCTGTTGGCGATCAGATTGCGATCGTGCGACACCAGCAACACCGCGCCCTCGAACTGATTGAGGGCGGCTGCCAACTCCTCTTTACCCAGCATATCCAAATGGTTGGTGGGCTCATCCAGCAGCAATAAGGAATAGCGCGCGAGTGTCAGCCCGACAAACAGCAGGCGTGAGCGTTCACCGCCACTCAGCGAGCCCACTAATTGCTGATGACGGAGATAAGGGAACCCCGCACCTATCAGAGCCATCTTTCGCTGGTCGTCACTTAGAGGGGCAAAATGCGCCAGTGCCTCGTTGAGGCTCTCCTCATCATGTAATTGCGTGAGGCTTTGGTCGTAATAACCTAGCTTTGCACGCGGATGAAACAGTGTGGTGGTCTCACGCTGGTATTCCAGCCAGAGTTGGCGCAGCAGCGAAGATTTCCCGCTGCCGTTGCGGCCCACAATGGCGATGCGGTCGCCGCTTTTAACCTGCAGGCTGGGTAACGAAAACAACGCAGGCGCGTTCTCCGCTGGGCGAATGTGCATTTCAGTCAGCGCCAGCACCCGATCGGCATCCAACGCTTCTCCCAGCAGTTGAAGGCGCCATAAGCTGCCTTCGGTCAACGTGGTTTGTGCCTCTTTCAACCAACTGGCGCGCTTCTCCATTTGCTGCGCTTTACGCGACAGACCTTCGTTGTCGTAGGTACGTCCCCAAATTGCCAGCCGTTTGGCACTTTTTTCGACGCGCTCAATCTCATTCTGTTCTGCCTGATAACGTTGTGCATCGGTTTCATCCTGCTGGGCCACCGCTTGTCGGGCAGCGGAGCAGGGCAGGCGGAAGAATTGCAGGGTTTGATCGCGCAGGATCCAGCTGCAATTGGTGACCTGATCCAGCAAGGTGCTGTCATGTGAGACCAGCACAAAGCTGCCTTTCCAATTTATCAGGAACTGTTCCAGCCAAAGCAGCGTTGGAAGATCCAGATGGTTGCTGGGTTCATCCAGTAACAGCAGATCAGGCTGGAGAATAAGTGCACGCGCCAGCAGTAACCGCATATGTTGACCGCCACTCAACGTGGCTGCCGTTTGGGTATGCTGTTCAGCATCGAACCCCAGCGAAGAGAGTAGCGCTTCCGCTCGCCAGGCTTCACTGACCTGTTGCTGTTCTGGCAGACGCGCAATCACGCTTGTCAGCAGTGTGGCTTGCTGGAGCTGAGGCGGAAGATGTTGCTCAATTCGCGCCAGCAAACAGTGGTTGGCTAACGTAACGCTGCCCTGACTGCTTGCAAGTTCACCGCTGAGGATTTTTAGCAGGGTACTTTTTCCCGTGCCGTTATCACCGAGCAGCCCAATGCGATCGCCTTTTTTGAGGCTGAAATTGATGTCGTGAAATAGGGTACCGAAGGCGTTATCAAAGCCGACAGCGTGTGCGGATAGTAATGTGCTCATGTGCTTACTCATAAGTTGCAGGCGTGCAAACGCCTGACGTCAAAAACTGCTGACGACAACCCGGTAAGCCGGAGGAAGGGATGAGAATTTCAGTAGACTTCGCTCAGGCGGATTATCGCAGCACGAATGCAGAGATAGCTGAGCGCGGCCAATTACTATAAAAGTGTGAGTAAATAAACAATTCACACGATGGCATAGTAATCCTCCTTATTTATCAGTAGTGAGTAGGGTGGGTTGATGATAGTCACCTGGGCTGGCATTATCCACAGAATATTCGCGATGTTGTGAAGCCACAGCCTTTATACGGACTTGATGTCACACATTCTCATTAATTCCACACACTGAAGGATTCACGGATGAACAATAAAACTTTACCTCTCGTACTCATTCCAGGATTTATGCTGGATGAAACACTTTGGGATGATTTTGTTTGCGCCTATCCAGATGACAGAACCTGTATCAGAGCCAGCTTGAGTCGCGGCGAGAGCATCACCGAATATGCCAGCAATATCGTGGCAACCTTGCCGCCGCGCTTTATTTTGGTCGGTTTCTCACTGGGAGGCTATGTGGCCCGAGCCATCGCTGAAGCCTTTCCCGAGCGCACTGCAGGTATGGTTTTGGTTGCCAGTTCACTCCGTGAAGATCCGCCTGAACAACGTGAATTATTGGATAAGGCATCACAAACCGCCTTGATGGGGGATTTTAATGGCTTTAGCCAGGCGGTGCTGAAGCCATCGCTACATCCCTCTCGACGGAATGATGCTCAACTAATTGATAAAATTCGTGTTATGGGGAAACATCTCGGTGCAAATGTTTTTCGAACACAAGCCATGCTTGATCGCAGTGGTGTCACGCAGCAACCGATTCGTTGCCCAATATTGGTCATTGCATCTGAAGGAGATGGCCTGCGCGGTCTTGAAGAGTCCCGAGAGATTGTCACTTTATTGGGGGGCGATATGGAAATTATCGGTGACAGTGGCCATATGTTGCCCCTTGAGCAACCTGTTCGACTCACTTCTGTCATCGCCGATTGGCTTGAAAAACAGCACTTTGAATAAAAAGTGCAGAGCTTATCTAAAGCTCCATTGAATGGTGATAACAAATACCGAGGGGATAATAATTCCCGATTCAATACCGAAATAGGGTGTGAAATTATATTGAAAGCCATGATAAATATAGGGTGAGAATCCTATTCCGGTGGCCTTTTTAAAGTCGTGATAGGAACCGTGATCGCCACAATCCTTAAAGGCATCGAAAAAAAACTCACCGGTGTAGCCGTAGATACCTTTAAAGGTCCAGCCATCATCCCAGGTTTTCCAGTCTTTTCTCACCCCTAACGCAAGACAGCGATCGTCAAAGCTGTTTTTCATGGTGCCGACCAGGACGCTATAGGTGGAATCTTCGGACAATTTTCTTTCTACCGAAAAGAAGTTATTCTCAAAATTTTCAGTGTATTGCCCATGATTCCCGGTCAGATGATAAACGTAGGAACCCGTGTTGATGGAATATAGGTTAATTTCGCTCGCTGGGCACTGCAGCGAAATGAGTGTTAATATAATCAGTAAGCCCCATAATAATCTGAGATTTGTTCTGGGGGATTCTTCTGTTATTTCATTCATTTTTTCTTCACCACTGGCAATGCGATAATGAAAAAAAGCGAACAGCAGCCTGATGGGTTGACTCAACATGTTGATTGATAAGTCAGAATGATCAGAGCTTTGAAATTTCAGATAAAGATATTTTATAATGATAAAAACATAGACGATGACGTATTTTAGCAGGTTTTTTGAAAGGGCAATATTGCGAAGAGAAGCGCATTATAAACATGCCTGGTTATATGATTAATAAATAAGGGATTCGTTTAAATAAATCATTCATGTACAGTTTTCACGGAATGATGTGTTCCTCATCCAATAAGGGGTAACCCGTGAAAGGTTGCAAGCCTGCAAGTTATTGGTCATAAGCCGATTGAAGATTCTCCACCCCAACGCTGCAGCATAACCAGAATCTCACGCCCGGTTATGCTGAACTACACAGGGATGGAAAGTAGAATGACTTCATCCCTGAGTGCAGCTTTAACCTTGATCCACCCAGATGAGCTTATCCACATCAAACCCCAGCCTTTGCGCGATAGCCAGGTACTGTTTTTTCACTTGATTCGGAAGCTTCGGCTCTCGCGACAAGATCCATAAATAACCCCGATTGGGACCGCTCACTAGCGCGTATTGATAATCATCATCCAATGCGATCACGTTATAGCCGCCATAGAACGGGCCAAAAAAGGAGACTTTAAGCGCTGCGGTATCCGATTTGCCGGTGAAATAGGCCTTGCCCTCACTCTCACTCCACTCTTTTTTCACCGGATCATATCCACGATTCAGCACGTTTATGCCGCCATCGTTGCGTTGAGTATAAGTGGCTGTGACATGATCTTTGCCGCGCTCAAAGCGGTGATCCAGGCGGGCGATTTCGTACCATTTGCCCAAATAGCGGTTGGCATCAAAAGGACTGATAGGCGTGACACCTTTTGGTGGCGTCGGGGATTTACAGGCAACCAGCGTTAACGATAACGCGGCAAGTGCGGCGATGGGCCATATTTTCATTACTGCTCCTTTATCGATCCTGATCCGTATTAAAGGGTATGTCAGCATGATTATAGGCAAGAAATATCGAGGCGGCCCTTAGGCCACCTGATGCAGGGGATTATTTCTTCTCTTTATCTTCGTCAGCCGGAATCAGTGGCTCATCAATCGCAATAGAGGTGCCTGACTTCAGCAACTGAATATCAAGTATCACGTAGGTCATGGTGGTGATAAACAAAGAAATCACGCTGCCAATCACGCCGCTGGTTGTAAAGGTGAAGTAGTTGTACATCACCACCCAGGTCACACAAATAAACAGGGCAAGCGCAACGTTAATGGCTGACTGTGAATAGTTGGTGGTGCGAGCGCCCATCTCATTGATTTGCTTATAGAGGTTGGTGCCAACGTATTTCTCCAGCACAAAAATGCCTTGATCCCAACTGCGCAGGCGTCGCGCGCTGCTGCGGGTGAAGAACAGGAATAACAACGAGACAAACAGACCGGAAAAGGCGATCAGCACGGGGACAGCTTCTAATGCATACACCAAACTTTTGTGGCTGGGTGCTTGTGCGGTGAGATCCAGCGTCAGCGAGGCGCCCAGGACGGCATAGAGGAAAATAAACAACGCTAAAAACACCGCATTGCGTTTCCAGTCGAGTTCCGCTTCGTGATTTTTCTGCTGCCGAGCGATGTCGAGGGCGTGTTGTAAACGCGTGTCGCTGGATTGGGTATCCACTTGCCCTATCTCTTCTCCGAGCAAACGGTGAATAAACGGCTGATCGGCCGAATCAATGGTGATGCGCATAACTATCCTGATGGCGTAACTATCGAGGTGCACAGTGTAACGCAATTTCGGCCGCAGGCAGGAATCTGCGAGACAACACGCAGATTCAGTGCTGCAGTTGCTCATGATTTGAACATCATTTGTACACTTTACTCTGCGGTCACTGTCGGCCGTGTACAGCACGACGGAGGAATAGCCTATGTCGTACGTAGATGGTTTTGTCGTTGCGGTGCCTGAAGTTAATAAAGAGGATTACCGTGCCATGGCGGCCAAAGCAGCGCCGCTGTTTAAGGAGTTTGGTGCCACCCGCATCGTGGAGTGCTGGGCAGATGATGTACCTGAAGGCAAGCTCACGGATTTTTATCGGTCGGTGAAAGCGGAAGAGGGAGAAACAGTGGTGTTCAGCTGGATTGAATATCCCTCACGTGAAGTGCGTGATGCGGCCAATCAGAAAATGATGTCCGATCCGCGGATGAAAGAGATGGGCGAAAACATGCCGTTTGATGGCAAAAGAATGATTTACGGCGGTTTCTCGATTCTACTCGAAGAGTAATGTGCAGGGCGCGTCGGCGCCCTGCACATTTCTGTCGCGGTCAGGCATGCGAGAGGTTACGGCCACTGCTGACACTGTATGACGGTTCGATAACCATCGTGATCTTGATACGTTTTTCCGTTTTGATCCCAATATGGTTTGAACGCATCAATCTGTACAAATCCCGCCAATACCATTTGCTGGCATGTTTGCTGCCACCTATCACGCTCGGGTAAATACAGCACCAACAGGTCTTCTGATGAGGGTGAAGGGATGACCGGATGCTAAGTGCATTGTGTATTGGCGTTGCTAAATCGTCATGAATTAACGCTATTTTTTCTTAATTCTAAACGGGATGGAGAGCATGATGAGCTATGTCAGTGAGATGAGAACCTTAGTTGGACATCGTATGTTGCTGCTTGCTGGAGCGAACGTCATCATCCTTGATGATAAGCAACGTATTTTATTACAACAGCGATTAGACGGAAGCTGGGGACTACCCGGTGGGTTGATGGAACCGGGTGAAAGCCTTGAACAAACCGCTGTGCGTGAAGTGAAAGAAGAGACGAATATTGATATCGATGAACTTCATTTTTTGAAAGTCTTTTCTGGCAAAGAATTTACTTTTACGCTTAATAATAACGATGAAATCAATGTTGTCACCGCCCTTTACTGGTCAAACAAATGGCATGGTAGCTTAATAAATGATAAAAGTGAGGGGTTGTCATTGGAATTCTTCACCACTGATAATATGCCAGATAATATGAGCGAAGAGTATCAGCTCTACCTTCGTTACTTTGTCTCAAAATAAATCGTCATCAGATTGGATTACGTGGCCATACTCAGTACAACAAACGCCACTTCAACAAGGAGTTAACATGCTGGATATCATCCATTTTCCCCTGTTCCTCGTTTCGGTATTTCTGCTGTGTATCACGCCGGGTCCGGACCTTGCCTATGTAGTCGGGCAAAGCGTGGCCAATGGGCGACGCAGCGGCGTGATATCTGCGAGCGGTGTGGCGCTCGGCAGCTGTACGCATGCGTTGGCTAGCGCAATAGGCTTAACGGCGTTAATTACCGCCTCGCCGATGTTATTTACTGTGATTAAATACATCGGAGCTGCTTATCTTATTTATTTGGGTAGCAAGATGGTGTGGGAAACATTTATCGCCAAACCGCAGGGATGTCGCTCACAGACTCAGGTGCCACGCTCCAATACACGTAATCTTTTAGTACGCGGTTTTATTACCTCTATCACTAATCCCAAAGTGTTATTGTTTTTCATTTCGTTCTTCCCACAATTCGTCGTGGTAGAGGGTAACTATCATGCGAGTTCCTTCCTGCTGTTGGGACTAACATACGCGGTGATTGGGTTGATGACTGATGTGACGTTTGCCCTGCTGGCGGGCGGTGCTGCGAGTGCGGTATCGCGCAATGTTACGCTGCAAAAACTGTTAGATCGTATCGTCGGTGTGACCTTCATTGGCCTCGGGATTCGCCTGGCCATGACCCGTCGCTAAAAATCAGAATGGGCAGCAAGTCTGATGATTGGCGATAGCGGCTTATTCGGGTAACGTGAGGTGTCTTACGTTACCTACAAAATAATGACCGCACGCTAAGTTGCAGGAGAGCCCGTTCATGGCAGTTAATCCCAATATCATCGGCATCGTCAGCGATGAATTCACCAACCCAAATACCGTCACGATGCTGAATGAAATGACGCGTCAGTTAAACGCGCGTGGTTTAGTGACGCTGTTGCTGAATGTCGATTCAGCAGAAAACTATCAACGTATGTTGCAGAATGCCGCATCTTTGCCGCTGGCGGGGTTGGTATTTCTGACATCCCTGTTTGAGGATGAATTGCATACCGCAGCAAAACTACTGCCTGACGTGGCGACGGTGCATTTAAGCCAGAGCCGTGAAGCAGGTGCTGAGGTCGTGATTGCTGATGGTTTCGATGCGGGTGCCGAGATGGGGTTATTGTTACTTTCTCAAGGACATCAACGCTTTGGCTTTATGCACAGTCAGCAGCAGGCCGATCCCGCGCGTCAAATGGCAGGCCTGGTGTCCAGCCTTGAGGCAGAACATAAAACGCTGAACATTCAGCTGGTGGCCGGGGCTAACGATCGAGAACTGGCTTATCAGACCATGATGGCCTACCTGAAGAAAACCCGTGCAGCGGAGCGCATTAATGCACTGTTCTGCGAAAGCGATGTGCTGGCCTTTGGTGCATTGCAGGCAGTGCGCGATTTTGGCCAGGGCGCACACGTTGCAGTCGTAGGTTTTGATGATGTGGATGAAGCACGCGCTTCCACCTGGCATCTCACCAGTTGGGCACAGCGTCGTGATTTGCTGGTCAACGAAGCACTGAATCGCTTACTGGAAAATCGTGCTGATACCGACAACGCCTGGCAGCAAGGTGAGTTGCAAGTTCGCCACTCCCATCACGGAAAATATGTGCCGGGAGAAATGTCGCAGTGTGGTTGTGCGATTCGACACTAATTTTATTGGGTCGCCAGGCCGGCGACCCGCTGCAATCAATTCTCTAAACGCCCGACCAGGCTAGCAGAACCCAGCGTGTGACCTTTCAATTTTGCGACTAACTCAGTGTGACTGAGTCCTGCGGGTAAAGTGCCGTTCGCAAGGTCGGTCGCCACCAGCACAAAGTTGTAGTGGTGATAGCCCGCGCCTGCGGGTGGACAAGGGCCATAATAGTTTTGCGTGCCGGGCGTATTGGTGCCATAGCTAAAATTTCCCCCTTTGCTTAACTCACCCTGTTGGAATTTATTACGCGTAGCATCAATGTTGTACGCCAGCATATGCGTCACCCCCAAGCCTTTGGCGCCAGCCGGATCGGTCAGCAGTAGCACATAACTCAGGGTGCCCACGGGCGGATTGGCCCAGCTCAGCGCGGGCGACAGGTTTTTGCCGCTGCAGGAGAGATTGTTCTTATCGTTGCCACCCAATGCTTTCTTCATCACGCCGTTATCGGCGAAGTCTGCTGACTTAAGCGAAAACGCCGCCGCATGGGCAAACAGTGGCAGGCTGCTAAAGCAGAGTAGGGTCAGTAACTTCTTCATTATTGCTCCTCAACAAGGACGGGTTGTGCGTGCGACAGTTGATCCCACGCGTGAAAATTAGCGCTGGGCTAGCGGCGTTGACTGACGCGAACTGCGCGCCGAATAGAGCACGACGATGGCGGAAAACAGGGCAAATGCGGCAGCACAGAACAACATGCTGGCAAATCCATCGGCGTAGCTGGTAATGATGTGTGGTTGTAACGAGACCTGATGAACGGCGTCATACATCGCCAGTGCATGGTGGAAATCGCCGGCGATAACCTGCTCGCTAAAACCGGGTTGAAGGGGCAACTGCGCGTGTAGCATCGCTGATTGTAAATGCCACTGTGTGCTGGCCGCCAGAATCGCGCCCAGCGTGGCAAATCCTAACAAAATGCCGGAAAAACGGGCTGTTGTACTAATACCCGATGCCATTCCTGCCTGCTGCGGCGGTACGGTTGCCATAATCGCCTTTTGGGTTTCGCCATTGAGCAGCCCACCGCCACTGCCGAGTAGGGCCATACCCGCCAGGGTCAGCAGCAAATGGTGGTGGTACACGGCAGTCGCAATCATCATGTTGCCAAAGGAGACGGTGACCAGGCCAAGAGCCAGTAAAGTGGCGGCATGCAGGCGTTTGCCGAGCCAGCGCGCCACAACAGGAAACAGCAGCATTGCCAAAGCGAAAGGCAGCATACCCGCTCCGGCCATTAACGGCGTCATTCCCTCAACATTCTGCAATAACAGCGGCAGTAATGAGGTCATAACTTGCGCGGTGGCAGCGTAAGCAAACATCGCTAATACTGCGCCAATAAAGGGGAACGAGCGGAAAAGTTGCAGATTCAACATCGGCCTGCTTTTGCCACTTTCCACACGGATAAACAGGCCAAACCACAACGCGCCGAGACACAATCTGCCCACCACTTCACGGCTCAACCAGCCATGTTGCGGCGCTAATATTAATGCCCAGGTCAAACAGAACATGCCTGCGATAAACAGCGCGATGCCAGGTAAATCGAGTTTACCCGCGTGTTCATGCCTGGATTCCTCAATGTGGCGGGTGACGGCCAGCATCAGCAGGGCACAAATAGGAATATTGACAAAAAATGTCCAGCGCCAGCCAAGCAACGTACTGATCATGCCGCCGGCTAACGGTGCCAGCACCATGGTCAATCCCATCACACCGCCCCAAATCGCCCATGCCCGGTTACGTGCCTGACTATCGCGAAAGCTGTGCGCGATAATTGCCAGTGCTGGCGCCAGCAGAAATGCGGAGCCAATACCCTGAACCGCACGGGCAATATTGAGTGCCAAAACGCTGGTCGCCATGCCACAGGCGAGTGAGGCCAGTGCAAACAGTAAAATGCCGCCGAGAAAGAGTCGGCGTCGGCCAAATTTGTCTGCCAGCGACCCTGCCGGCAAAAGGAGTGAGGAAAAGCTCAGCACGTAAGCGCCAATGACCCATTCCATGTCTGCAAAAGAAGCATGCAGACCTTTAGCGATGGTTGGCAACATAACGCCGACGATATTGGTGTCGATTACCGTCAATGCGCAACCGGTTGAGGCGACGAGTAAAACACGATTCAGATGGCGATGGTCGAGCGCGATGGTAGCAGTGGACATCTTTTCTCCCGCGAGAAAGGTAGTGAATGCTTTACAGCTTGAATCCATCACGGAAGTCATTCAATAAACAGTACTGGAGTTATTGTTAGGTAAAAACTAACAACATTTATATTGCTGGCGTTTCCGTTTCAGGTAATGATCGACATTTTCATCACACAAGATAAGTAGGAGGTAAAACGTGGAATTACGCCATCTACGCTATTTTCTGGAACTGGCAAAAACGCTGCATTATGGCGTGGCGGCTGAGAATCTTAATATATCCACGCCGACGCTGTCGGTGCAGATTAATCAATTGGAAGAAGAATTAGGTGCGCCATTATTTTATCGTACTCAACGTAAAGTGGAGTTGACGCAAATTGGAGAAATTTTCCAACAGGAGGCGCGCGAGACTCTACAACATGCCGAGCAGGCCAAATCCCGAGTACGTAGTGCCGCTCGCGGCGAACGCGGTTATATCCGCGTGGGCTATGTGGCATCCGCACTATTATCAGGCATTTTAACCCGGTTATTGACGAGCTTTAGCGCCAGCGCACCTGATATCTCAATCAATGCACGTGAATCAGTCATGGATACACTGGCCACTCAGGTCAGTGAACGTAC
>NZ_CAJCKS010000123.1:0-14284 GCF_903970985.1 Pantoea sp. ME81
ATCCTGAAGCACGCCCATCGCAGCAAGCCGTTTTTTTAAAGACTGACTGCTGTCAGAAGCGTTTTCAGTCACCTGTACGGCATCACCGATAATGCTGCGATTGGCGGCGAAAGAGACCAGCATTCCTGCTCCCCACAGTACCACCAGCACACAGGCGGCTGCGGCGAGAATGCGATTCCACTGCATGCCATAGCGAGACGGGCGAAGATGAGCAGGGAGTTCATTTGAAGACGCAGGCAGCGCATCCCAGCGGTTATCGCGTATCCAATGGTGTGGCACCGTAAGTGCCGTACCTTCCGATTGCGGGCTGAACACCATCCCCGCCAGCGGCAGAGAGCGATGAACACTCTGCAGCGGAGAAAGCAGCGTAGTTATCGATTCAGGCACACGCGCCAGCTGGTCCGCGAGGCTCAGCAAAAAGTGATGCTGCGGCGAGCCCGCCACCTGCTGGGTCCCCTGCGCGATGAGATCCGCCGCCAGTGCCGCGAGCAATGCATCGTGATTATTGGTTGTGGAAGTCTGGAACCCAACGGCCTGAGTTATACGGCCAGATTGCTTTCCAGCCCGTGTATGCAATGACCAGACGAACAGCGGCAGTCGCCAGCCGAGCATATTGCAGCGAGCCGATAAGGCATGTGCGGTGGCATCCATCGCGGCACTGGAAGGTTGCGCAGTAGTGGGCAACCCGCCAATGTCGTTAAGCTGGTCAGCAGCAGAAGTCACCCAAATTATCGCGTCTGCAGGACGGCGACGCAGACGCTTTAAAGCAATCAGCCAGTTTTCATCAGTTTGAGAGGCGGGATCGCCGCCCCACAACAACAGCGTACCACTGTCCTCTTGCCAGAGTTGATTGGTCAGGCCAGGTGCCAAGCGTTCAACGTCTGACACGCTGCCCGTGATGAGAAGGATGTGAACTTTGAAATTCCAAAGACGGCCGTGTTGTTGGCGGAGAGCATAATGGAGATGCTGAAGAATAATCCGGTGATTTTCAGTTGAAGTGGTTTTTTTCTTATCTAATTGCTTGTCGTGCCCAATTATTTTTTGAGGTAAATATTGCTCCTGCTCTTCGCCAATTGACTTTTTCTGAGAAAAATGAAGAGTAAAGACAGCTATTATTAAAGCTATTACACACATCCCCCAGATTAACCAAACATATTCAACATTTACGCCTAAGATATCCATACCACTTCTGAAAGTAGTGATCAGGAATGCACTTACGCATGCAAGCGCCACGACTAATATTGAATATCCTGTTACACTAAAACGCCGAATGACCGGCGAAGCTGTTGATGTCATAAAAACAACTTCCTTGTAATCAGACAAAATGAATAGGCTTTATCCTTGCCACCTGATATTAATAATTGAGTTTCTCCCGTTCTAATTGCAGCATCAACTAATAATGAAATAGAAACAGGAAAGGATAGTGGTCCTGGCGGGCCAAATGAATGATTAACAACCAAAAATGGATATCGAGAAGGAAGTGCCCATTTTTTTTCTTCAGCATAGCGTACGATTGTAATCTTATCAGCCTCCTCAACTCCCGAAAGCCATACATGCTTCATTTCTGAAGCCTCCAACCTGTTATACTCTGTCAGAATATCAAGTGATTTCGTCAGAGAGTTTGAATGCAAAAATCTCCCTACACCTGCTTTGACAAGGAATGAATCACTCTTGATCATTTCTGATGAACATATAAGACTTGCGTTAATGAATTCACTATACCCACATTCAACAGAGTTAGGCCAATCCTGTAAAGTAATCATCAGTGCCATTTCTTTAATCGAACAGAATTCAGAACCTGAAAAGTATTGGTCAGTTACAGATACAATATTAGGGACAATATCCCATTGTTTAAATACAGCCTCAGAAATATGAGATGCATCATGCTTTTCTGTTTTGAGTAAAATGATGTCATAAAGACTATTTCGATAACCAGGGCATTGTCTTTCCAGATTTTCATCTAAAAAAATAAACTTAGAGCTTAAATTCAAAAAATCGTGGTGTAGATGCCTGCATTTAACCGGATATGCTGGAATATTAGAAGGATCTCCAATTAAAGCTTCGCTTCCATTTTCTTCAGGACACAAGATTATATTTGCTATAATCGGCCTTTGCCACATAGCCCAACGCTGCCAATGAGATTTGGTAAGTTGAGTCTGAATACCCCATAATATAGCTGCATTGGAAGATTGATCATAGCGAAACCAAATAATTCCCACGAGACATAGCCATATCAACCCTGAAGGTAGCAAACCATTGATTATTATATCTCTGTAATCATGAACTTTCAGCAGAAAAATTGAAGTTAATGCACCTAAGCAAATCAAAAGAATAAAAACAATCGTCAAGAATTTAATGGATGGTTTCTTTAAGCTTTTCTTATGTGGGATGTCTGGAATCGGCCAATTCATTTTTATTCAATCATCTCATTTCGAAAGCTGATAACTTTGCAACCACATTCACATATGCAGTCGTGTACAACCACCTGTACACCCTGATCGAACATTGTAGGATCACCTTGTTGAATGTGGTTAAAACCATGCAGTGGGCATGAAACGCAATCTCCAACTAATGCAACCGGTACACCCTCCACATAAATTGTTGATGTGGCTGATATAACCTTACCGCCGTGTGTGGTTGCATCTCCTAAGCAAGTCAGTGCTGGCATATACTTTTCCTCCTATTTTAAATGGTGAGATAAAGCATTAACGGAAATGAATAAACCATGAAATACAAAAGTGAATAGTTTAAAATAATAAATAACCGCAAAATATACTTTGTTGCATAATTACGACTAAGGGTTGACTAGTTTAAACTTATTTATTCACTATATCGATAGTATACAAAAACGTGATCGCATAAAAGTTGAACCACGGCATTCCTGTCAATCATAATTGCATACTCTATTAAATGTGCATACTCTCAACAAAAGGTGTAATGGCCAAATAAAAATAAATATGAACAATCTTTAATTGTATAATTCGAATCGGGCGCATCACCGCCCGACAGCCATTACTCCAAAGTATTCTCAGCGTTATTATTAACCGGTATCCCTTGTTCTGTGAATTGGTTATCACGGGTATTCTTCTGCACGGCTACTGCACCAAATAGCGCCATGAAGAATGACACACCGTAAAACCCTTTTTCGCTAGGCATCAGTGTTGCATTCACCAATCCGATAACCAGCAGCGCAACTGAAAGACCAAATGCCAGCAGGCACACTCCGTGATAAAGGCGAGTTGTGGGGATATTTTCCTGGCGATCGCGAACCGTTTTTTGCAATGAAACCGCAGCAAACAGCGCCAAAATCAGCACAGAAAAATAGTACCCTTTTTCATTTAGCTCCATCTCTGCATGCCACAAACCGGCCAAATAAACCACACTGCCGCCGATCATGGCAATCCAGGAAATAGCGATAAATGCGGGTGAAACAGGGATGTTCTGCGTCTTCATAGGATTTCCTTTAATTTATTGAAAATAAGTTAAAATGTTAAAAAGACCTGCCGCCGGAATTAAATCCAGACCAATGCGCCAGGGCATTGCGCCCTGCGTACATTTTTCAAACAGCCGTTGACTAAAAACAGTAAAAATATTTGGATTGAATGGGAGAATGTCTGGCAATAGACAGGCGACATTCAGTGCAAAAAAACATATATGTCATGCGGTTGTACTAATGATTAGGTAAAGCAGGCTATTTTGCTATCGCATTTGGGCGGATACGGATAGTGTCGGTAATCTGCTGCCAGATACTTACAGCTTCGGCCTCTGTAAGACGTCCCTCGCCCTCAAGGCCCTGCTGCAGGAACGTCAGAGATAACATTGGATGCTTGGGCGATGCCGTTTTTTCATTGATATTAATGACAAATCGCAGGGCTTTTTCACCGTAGGTGTCACTAAGCAATCCCTTTGCCAGCCACTGTTCTGCATACAATCCATTGATGTTACGGGGTCCACTGGCGATCGTATTGCCTTCGGCTCGCTTGATGTTGCGCTCCATCATGGCACTTCTCTCCAGCAGGGAATCATCAGATGCAATGTAGTTATCGCTATCAAAATCAAAATCTAATGCGGGAAATTCTGATGATTTGTAAAGGAAACCATAGCGCTCTTTTTGCTTGCTATCACCATCCTTAATGAACAATTCTGGCAGGCAAAAACCGGGGTTGTTGGGTATGTCATCTTCTTTCCTGCCGGAAATGCGCTTAAGCAGCTTAGTCAGCTCAATCAGTTTTTGCGGAACGGTATTACCGTAGATTTCGGGGGTCTGCTTTCGCTCTTCATCATAGCGCGACGATAATCCATTATCGGCTTCCATGGTTATTTCTACTGCAACACCATTGGTATAGAGGTGCGCCTCAAGGATACGTGAAGCATCAGGAATCTGGGTGCTTTCATTTCGTTCAAATATAACGCCCTGCATGCCATCAGGTAAAGAATGGATAGCCTTCAAAAATGGCATATCCTGTGGGCGTAATGTTTTTGTGGCAGATAATTCAATTTCTCTCAAACGGATCTTCTGTTTAAAAGCCGGAGGATAGATGCGTTTATAATTCAGCGGTGATTTGTTAACATATGCTATAACCTGATCTGATGAAGTGGCGAATGTATTGGGTAGGTCTATCAGATAACGTCCAAGACATCGAGTGGCCATTCCCTGTAAAAAGTGCGTCACGTTATTGTGCTCCTCAGTGGTCAGATTTATTCTCGGCGGCATCCATCTGTAGCTATACCAGCTGGTAAAACCGGTGGCCAGCAGCACCAGCGTTATGATTGTTTTTTTAATACTCATTCATACCTCAGCGCGGTCTGTTCTATCTGCTGAACGATTTTCACCAGCGCCCTCAAGGTAAACTTCTGCGCCTGTCTGTTCTGGAAGGCTGCCTCATGTGAAACGGAAATCTGAAAACGCGCCTGCAAATGATGTTCAGCAATACGCCCAGATCGTACTGGAACCGTCCCGTCCCCAGCCTCTTCTGCTGGCAAAAGCTGATAAGTCTGATGAATGCCCGTTGCCCAGCCGCTACCTAAGAGGGGGGAAGAAACGCTTCGTTTCTCAAACATCTCCGTTTTATCAAGCGCGCGAGCTGCAAGCCCGTCACGCTGACGGTTGCGATTCAGCCACGCTTCTGCACGAGGAGTATTTGCGCGCCAGCAGATGTCACCATAAGCCCGGTACGTCATATCCGCACTGTAGAATGCCCAACTATTCGGATGATACTTTCCGCAGAGATCCTCGATAAAAGGCTTAACTTCTCGTTGAATTGTTTTTGAGAATGTTTGCCAATCTTTATCCCTGTCTGCCGGGTCAGTGCTTTTGCCAGGGTTTATAAACTGATCCTCACACAGCCCCCACCATTTATCCCGCTGCAGATATATTTCGCTGTAAGGGTCGGCTACCGGTAACGCATGGGTGGTTTTGTCATCCCTGATTTTCAGCCAGCGCTGCCCGTAAGCTTTTCCCGGCAGCAGTTGCAGAGGGCCGGGAGACTGAGATAGCACGGCGGTCATGGCTTCCGCACTTGGGCCAAGTATCTGTGCACCCAACCAACCAACTACGTTGCCTGAGCCATTTTCCGTCCCGGCTTTCATTCTGCGGTAAGTCGCTGCGGCTCCGAGTGCCGGCATCACGCCGTGTACCACTCCCAGAACCTTGGCTGCCCCCCCAAGGTTCTGAGTATAGTGCCGGGCAACGAGCCCCCCCATGGAATGCGTAATCAGGATCACCTTCTCGCACATCCGGCCCTTCTGCCGATAAAACTGAATTTGCTTGTCAATGAATTTAGCCAATGCAATTGCTGAATCACCGTTTGACTGCAGCCAGTTATAACCCATGGCAAATACCGGAAAAAGGTAACGGTAAGTCAAATCCACCTCACCTTTACTCAGTGAGACATCACCTGTTTCTGTTTTCAGCATAGATTTCAGTAGAATCACGCGCTCGTTAGAGAGGGTGTTTTCAAAGTCGTTAAGCGTGTTCTGCAGCCAGTCAAGAAAAGTGGCATAGCTTGTGTATCCCACAGTTCCCCATCCTCGCTGCCGGCGAGTTTTGAGCAAATGGGATTCTGATTTTCCGATAATATTTCCGCCATCATCAACTATTGTTTCATTAGGGTCTAATTTCTTTTTTCGGACTGCCGCATTTTCTTTAAACCAGTCGCCTAAAATCTGGAGATTACTATCAAGCCTCCAGATTTTTTTACCTTTCTTATCTTTTAAATTGCTGCCCATTACACCCGGTATAAAAATGACTGGAATAACCCGATCTGGATACACGACACATTGCTGTAAAATGTTTTTTTCTTTATGCGTACTAAACAACTGATAACAAGCATTACCATCCTCATCAAATGTCGGCTCAATTATTGGTATCGTTTTTTCCTGAGACATAACTAACGCTCCTTGTTCAAGTTTAAATTGATGCTGGCAATGTCAGGAAAGTTTTGATGAGCTATTTTTCCTGCACCATCTGAAGTAGCTAATGTCTTCCCGAGATCACTAATCACATTCCCCTGATGACTTTTTACCGCTTCTTTAGTTCCTGCCCGGATGAGTTGCGTGTTGAGTTCATAATTACCCTGTTGCCAGGAACTAAACATTTCGCTTGCACTTTGACCTCCGAATTTTTGCCATACTGCTGCGCGCTGAATAATTTTATCCGGGGCACCGCTCTCTACTTCACCGTTTCCTATTCTCAAATAAGCACCACCGCTACCTACCAGCAAAATATCCTGTTTTGCACGAATGATGACTTTACCTTCGCTACTACTGATGCGTACATCCTGGAATGCGTCCAGCAACATCTCATCACTCTGAGACTGAATTTCGACTTTCCCCTTAGCTGCTAGTAACTTCAGTCCCAGCTTTTGTGCAAACAGGCTGATTCTTTCGCCCGCTGCCACCGTAAAAGCTTTCATTACGCTGAAGTCAGTGTTTTTACCGCTGGTTGCAATGAGGTTTTCACCTGCTGACAGTTGCAGACTTTTACTCGTGGCCTGCGCGATGCCACCAGGCGCTGAGAGTAGTAACGCAGACTGCCTAAGCTCGGTGATGGCATCACTCAAAAGCGACTTCTGGGTTTGTAAATCCGCCAATTCGGCTTTTGCCATCTCTGCTGCACTTCGCAAGGACTCAGTTAATTGCTGCGCCTTTTGAAGTTCGCTAAGAGCATCTTGCATCGACAACATCTTCCCATGTGCCTGAGGCTGAATATCCGCACTGATAAACACGCCTTTGCCACCACGGATAGCGATATGATTATCAGTGCGCAATTCTGCACCTTCGCCACGAAGCTCACGCCGTGCATTGACATTGTGCCCCAGATTCAGCTGCGTCTTGCCCCCATACTCCGTGCTGAGCTTGATATGCTCCTCACCACGCTTATCCTCCATACGCAGTTTATTCAGCCCTGCCGTACGGATAACATTGCGGGTGCTGTTTTTCTCGGTGACGTGATCAACATGACGAGAATCATGCAGCGCATGAGCAATATAAGGCTGATCCGGGTCTCCCTCACGAAACGCTATTGCCACCTCCGTCCCCTGTATCAGTGGGAAGTGGAAGCCGTACATATCTCCACCGTAAGGTTTCGCGAGGCGAACGGGCATGCTTTCCAGGCCGCGCTCTCTACCCTCCTCGTCCGCATCAAACACCACTCGGTATAACCCGGATGCATCCTGCCAGGCATAGATGTCGTTGTCTTTCGCACTGGTCACACGCGCCGTCATGGTGCCGCTGACTTTAGGACGAGCAGGCAGTGCGGGACGCCAGCAAAGCGTCTCACTGTAAGGCACGGCATTCAGCGTGGCCTGGAAGGCTGAACGTCGGCTCGCACTGACATTGATTTGGGTGATTAAAACGGGACTCTGCAGCTGTGCAGGCAACGTGGGTATGCCTGTTTCGGTAACAGATAAAACATGTCCGGGGCTGATAAAAGCATCGTTGCAAATACCGGATATCAGCGTCTGCCGGGCAAGAAAACGTTCATGATCGAGACGGGCATAAAAGTTTGCGGTCTCGGTCTCCGGAGCAAACTTATCGCCGCTGTAAGGATGGCGGGGACGATAGTGATAAACCTGCCCGTAAGAGATGTTGTCACCATCACCCCGCGTCATATCGGCCTTCACCGACCGCAGCACGCGCTGTGCCTCGCGATGGTTGTAATCCTTTGCTGTCACACCCGCTTCAACTACGTTGTGGGTCAGATTAAGGTGCCAGACGGATTCCTGTGCGTTGTCTTCCAGACCCGAGGGGCTGTTCAGCGGCAGCGATTTCTGATCGGAATAAGCGCTCTGCGCGTCACCAAACCGTACGACCTCAGTCTGCGTATCGGGCTGAAGTGTGAAGTAGTAGAAGATGCCGATCTCAGACAGCAGGCGCTGAATAAACTTCAGGTCACTCTCCTGATACTGGTTAATCTGCTCTCTTTTGGGGTAGTCATGCTTCAGGCTGAATTCATATTCCCACCCCTGAAAACCATGCTCATCCAGGACCTGACTGACAACTTCCGGCACCGACTTATTCACAAAGAAGCGATGTGAGCGGTATTGTTTATCCAGAAGCGCAAAGCGGGGTTCAATAATAATGAGATAGCTGACCTGGTCTGCGGAACCCGTCAGACGACGGAAATCGGTGATATAACCGTGAACAATCTTCTGCGATTCGAATTTCTGCAGAGGTCCAATGCCCATAATCAGCGTCACCGCTTTGCGCAGCATCCGGTCTGGTGAAATGTCATTATCCGGGCTGGTGAACATCACGCTGTAAAGGTAGTTCTCGCTCAGCGCTTCCATGCCCGTAAGATTTTCCACATCAATCGGTGAATTGCAGGCTGGAATCAATAAAGAATATCGATTGAGCGTAGAGGAAATTGCCGATGCTGTTTTTTCTATTAGGCCAGAGGGGATCATTGTCATTCTCTCCTTGATGACGAATTGTTATGTCTCCCACTAATTGCAGAGAGAATAACGTCAGTAATGTTTTTATTTCTTGATTGCCGATAATTACTTCTTTATCAAGCTATCAGGGATTAACGTCACCGATATCGCATGCTTTACCATAGGGAAAAACCGCCGCCAGTGATTGTCATGCGGCTGCTGCGACTACTAAATTTGATAAATTCACACTCTGTTTCAGGCACGCTACCGCCCCTGGCCGTTAACCGAGGCCTATAAGGTCTGAGGCATCTGTAAATCGGTATATTTTTCAGAGGCGTATCTGCGCGCAGGCGAACCTCTGAAAAAGCGGACAGTGAACCATCCACACGGGCTTATGCAAAGGCGCGTTCGTGCAATGAATTGGAATGAATGATTTTGACATCCTTGTAAGTCCAGGTTTTTATTCGCTGCGCAGTTCAATCTGCTCCAGGTCGTTGTGCTTCTTTTTATAAGTGCCCTTGATGTCGTGCATCACAGGGTTAACCTTCACCACCCTTGCGTTCTCCTTATGAACGAGCGGGCAAGCTCGATTGACTTATGCGCCCCTGCGGACTGCAGGCACTGGCATAAATTGGAACGGACTTTCAAAGCCCCAGTTTGATAAACCATACTTATAATTCAATCGTATAAATAGTGGAGAAAAGCATTAAGACCCGACCTTTCCTGTAAGTTCGCGCACGAATATAAAGTAATCAATGGACCTAAAGCAACATCCTGATACGATCTCTTATTGCTGATTTCTATAAGGAAATTCTTAAATTTGGCTTTAAGTCATTGTTAGATGGCTCATAATTTAGTCAGAAATATCTGAAAAAAATTTTTGAGAAAATTTATTCTCAGGCGGTCACTTCATTCAAATGAGGACAAACCAGTAAGCAAATATAACAACTTTCTCTGAGGGATTATTTTGGAGGGGCGATTGCCGTGATCGTTGCGCCCGGTACACATTGCCGAGGTTGAGGGGGGAAAGCGCCACCGCTATCTCTGTTTCACAAATAGCACTCAGTTTGGGACACATTTTCCTCTCTATCAGAGATGCCGGCAGATCTGGGCTTTAACCGAAAGGATATAATTCATTGCATTAGCGGGTTGCTATTAATGGAAAAAAGCAAAAGTGGTCATGTAGAATTATAAGAAATCGTCCTTAAGCTAAAACCTCATGACATTAAATAATGATTATTTAGGACTTCACCATCCTAATTCGACGCCAAAACCGAAGTCTGAGTCCATGCCGATAACGGATCGCAATCTCGCGCTCTGGTATCGGCAGTTTGGCGATCCTGTTGATGTACTGACGCTGGAATCCTCCTCTTTATTCCCTTGTTCCGCTGACCTGCTGCGCGTGCAAATGCACTATGCGCCAGTGAACGCATCTGATCTGATCCCGATTACCGGTGCTTATCGTCATCGTGTCGCGCCGCCACAGGTCGCTGGCTACGAAGGCGTGGGCACCGTGATCGCCGCGCCCTATGCTTACTCACATTTAGTGGGGCAACGCGTGTTACCGCTGCGTGGCGTAGGCTGCTGGCAACATTATGTGGATATCGATCCACAGCTCGCTATTCCGGTACCTGAGGATATTAAGAATACGCTGGCCGCGCGCGCCTATATCAATCCGCTGGCCGCTTTGCTGATGCTGCAGCAATGGCCGGTCAGCGGTAAAAATGTCCTGATCACTGCCGGTGGTTCCGCCTGCGCACTGTTGCTGGCCCAGTGGGCTAAGCTGCACGGTGCACGACGTGTGGTGATGGTGTATCGCTCGTCAACACATGCAGAAAAGTTGGACGCCCTCGACCTGACTGCGTTGCAGGACAACGAACGGGATGCGATTAAAACAGTGAGTGCGCAAACCGATATCGTGTTTGATGCGGTCGGCGGCGATGTGGGGCAGTTGATCTGGCGAACGCTACCTGAGCACGCGCACTTTGTGGCGTATGGAGTCTTAAGCGGCACGCCGGTAAAAGTGAATGCTACCCGCCCGGTGCTGCACTGGTTTCATGTGCGGCACACCTTGGGCGATATTGGCGCGGCACCGTGGCAGCAGCTTTTCATAGAACTCTGGCCGTTGCTGCGCGACAGCGAGTGTGGTGAGGTGGAAATTTTCCCAATGAGCGAGTGGCGCGCGGCTATTGAGAGTTATCACCAGTCGGGTCGCACGCGCAAACCCCTGCTGTGTCTGGACGAGTAAAGAGAGGCTAAGCAGCCTCTCTGTTCAATCGATTATTTAGCCGCAGCCTGCAGCCAGGCGACCACCAGCGGGGATAGCCGATTTTGCAGCGCCGCCCGTTCTGACTGGAACAGCGTCGCGACAAAGAACGGATGATCGTTCAGTTCAACACCGCGTACGTCACGATCCAAATCCCATGAGGTAATCTTCAGATTATTAGTGGCCAGCGCGTCACTAAATTCCGGGTTCACACCGAAATTGCAGTGATACCCTTCATCACTCTCCAGCGCGCCGTAAGCTTGCGCAATCTTTGAACCCGCTTCGAAAGTCACCGTGCCACGCTGTTCCACCAGCGAGCAGGCCAGCGGGGCAATCACCCAGCGCCCACTTTCATCGGTTTCCGCATGCCCGGCATCTTCCCAACCCAGTACATTGCGGGCGTACTCCACCACCGCATACTGGAAACCGCCACACGAACCGAGGAACGGTTTGTGGTTTTCACGCGCCCAGCGGATCGTCGCAAAGACACCTTCGTCGTTGAGATACGGGCTGCCCGGCACCACCCAAATGGCATCGTAATCGTTCCAGTTGTGTTGATGGATGTCTGGGGTGGCGATCCAGTCGGCGGTGACGTCGAGCGAGAGGGATTTTGCGGCAAACTGTACAGCAGGAGGAATGGCTTGATGTGCAACGGCATTGGCACGGTAATCGCCAACAAGGGCGACACGAACTGACTGCGTCATGGCTACGTCCTTTTAGGGAAAAAACGAGGTTACAGCAAACATCACGACCTGTCTAAGCGCATTTCAGCGCGATATCACTCACTTTCGTTTGCGCGCATTTTGGTTATAGCCTGCTTTTTATACGGCAAAACATTCCTCTTTGTGGTGATTAACTCGACGGATGTTGACCACGCAATCGTTTACTTCTTTTACGGTTTTAATTAATTCGTAATTTTGTGCGCAGGATCAACAAATTAGCCATTTGGAAACTTAAGTCAGCCTATTACGCTCAACTATCAAGCAATTGTGCTTAGTAAATGTACATTCATGGTCTTTATATTGGTATAAATTATCATCTATAGCGTTATATTCTGTAAAATGCACCTTAAGCGGTTTATATCAGGAAAATGATCCTAAGGATCTCCAGTTAGCTCGATTATTCTGATATAATGCCACACAGCAATATTTAACACTGATTTACAACTTCTTATAACGGCATTAACCCTACCTGTTACAAGTATTTCAGCGTGCAAAAAATGCTTGCCCTGTTGGCCTGATTCAGCCAAATTAGGCGCCGTTTTTCCTTTCTAATAACAATGTTGCGCGGGATTACTCAGCCCGACGCAGACTTAATTCCTGTCGTAAAACAGGCTATGTATAAACTGAGGTACACGTGTCAACTGCAAACAAACACACTGACGAGGCAGTAAGCCTCAACGCGTTCAAGCAACCGAAAGCGTTTTATCTGATCTTCTCCATCGAATTGTGGGAGCGTTTCGGCTACTACGGTCTGCAAGCCATCATGGCCGTTTACCTGGTGAAACAGCTGGGCATGTCCGAAGCGGACTCCATTACCCTGTTCACCTCGTTCAGCGCCCTGGTTTACGGCATGGTCGCGATTGGCGGCTGGCTGGGCGATAAAGTATTGGGTACCAAACGCGTGATTGTGCTCGGCGTGATCGTGCTGGCGCTCGGTTATGCACTGATCGCCTTCTCAGGTCATGACACTGCGATGGTGTACGTCGGTATGGCGACTATCGCCGTGGGTAGTGGCTTGTTTAAAGCCAACCCTTCTTCTCTGCTGTCTACCTGCTACGAGAAAGATGATCCGCGCATCGACGGTGCGTTCACCATGTTCTATATGTCGATCAACATCGGTTCTCTGTTCTCGATGATGCTGACACCGTGGTTGGCTGCACATTACGGCTGGGGCGCAGCGTTCTCGCTCTCCGTGGTGGGTCTGGTGATTACCTTACTGAACTTCCTGTTCTGCCAGCGCCTGGTGAAAAACTACGGTTCTAAACCGGACTTTGCGCCACTGAATGTCAGCAAATTGCTGATGACGCTGGTAGGTGTGGTGGCGCTGGTTGCCATTGCCGCCTGGTTGTTGCATCACCAAAGCATTGCGCGTATGGCACTGGGCGTGATTGCCATCGGCATCGTGCTGGTGTTCGCGAAAGAAGCCTTTGCCCTGCAGGGTGCAGCACGCCGTAAAATGATCGTCGCCTTCCTGCTGATGCTCGAAGCGATTGTGTTCTTCGTGCTCTACATGCAGATGCCAACCTCACTGAACTTCTTTGCTATTCGTAACGTTGAGCATGCCATTCTGGGCATTACCTTCGAACCAGAACAGTTCCAGGCACTGAATCCGTTCTGGATCATGTTGGCCAGCCCGATTCTGGCAGCGGTTTACAACAAGCTGGGCGACAAACTGCCTATGCCACACAAGTTCGCGATTGGTATGGTGCTGTGCTCTGCTGCGTTCCTGGTGCTGCCATTTGGTGCCAAATTCGCTAACGATGCCGGTATTGTGTCTGTGAACTGGTTGATCATCAGCTATGCACTGCAGAGTGTGGGCGAACTGATGATTTCCGGTCTTGGCCTGGCAATGGTGGCGCAGTTAGTCCCACAGCGTCTGATGGGCTTCATCATGGGTTCCTGGTTCTTGACCACGGCGGGTGCTGCAATGATTGCCGGTAAAGTGGCGAATCTGATGGCCGTACCGAATAATGTGACCGATCCGCATGCTTCACTGGAAGTTTACAGCCATGTGTTCCAGCAGATTGGTATTGCGACCGGTGTGATCGCTATTCTGATGCTGATCACCGCGCCACTGCTGAACCGCATGACGCAGAGTGATGCTTCACAGCCTGAACTGAAAAGCGCTAACGCCAATCAGTAATGAAGGTGATGTGAATAAGCCGGGCAAACGCCCTAATGCCAGTCAGTTAAGCCTGACTGGCATTTTTTCTTCTTGCTGTCGGATATTTATAGGGTCTCTCTTTCACCACCCTTGGGAACGAGCGCTCCCGTCGTCCCGGCAGTCTGACCATCTCTGCTATCGAACTTACGTCCTTTACCAGTTCCGGGATTCGCCCAGGCGAAGCGCCTTCGAGTGTCCAGAGCAGCTTCATCACCCACGCTGTCGATTCCCTGAAGCTGAGCTGGTTAGGCCAGTATCC
>NZ_CAJCKS010000124.1:0-14042 GCF_903970985.1 Pantoea sp. ME81
GAGCTGGCGACGGTGTCGCACACCAGACGCGTGGCGCTACCCACCACCACAAAGCTCTCACTGTTGATGCGGGCGATATCGACACTGCGCACGCGCGTTGCGCCCTGCGCTTCAATCACCGCGCTGCCGGTCATGATAGTGATGCCTTTGAGACGCGCCTGTTTCACCAACTCGCCGTCCGGACTCGGACGCGCATCAGCAATTGCCACCACTTCACGCCCGCTCTCCAGCCAGTCCAGCGCTGCACGGTAGCCGTCATCATTGCTGGTGGAGACCACCAGTTTGTTGCCCGGCACGACGCTATAGCGATGGATATAGGTGGAAACCGCACCCGCCAGATAGTTACCGGGAATGTCGTTGCCGCTGTACACCAATGGACGTTCATGCGCACCGGTGGCCAGCACCACCCGCCCGGCACGTACCCGGTGCATACGTTGACGCGCCTGTTTGTGCCCCTTGATGGCTGGTGCGGTGATCGACAGGTGATCGGTGCGACGCTCAAGTAGCGTGACAAAGTTGTGGTCGTGATAGCCGTTGGCGGTGGTTTTTGCCAGCAGCTGTACGTTGTCCAGCGCCTGCAAGGTTTGCAGCACATCGCGGGCCCACAGCGCGGCGCCTTTCTCATCAATGATTTCACGGCTGTCGAGCAGGCTGCCGCCCATCTCTTCCTGCTCATCCACCAGGATCACGCGCACCCCACTGCGCCCTGCGGCCAGCGCCGCAGCCAGTCCGGCTGGGCCAGCGCCAATCACCAGCACATCGCAGTGCTGATTGAAGTGATCATAAATATCGGGATCGGCGACGGTTGGGCTACGGCCCAGACCGGCCCCTTTACGAATGTATTTTTCGTAGGTTTTCCACATCGACGCCGGCTGTTTAAAGGTTTTGTAGTAGAAACCTGGCGGCATAAAACGCCCACCGATTTTGCCTACCACGCCCATCAAATCGCGATCGACATTCGGCCAGCCATTGGTGCTGGCGGCTACCAGCCCCTGGTAGAGCGCTTGTTGGGTAGCACGCACGTTGGGGATCTGCTCCTGTTCCGCGCCACCGAGCTGTACCACGGCGTTCGGCTCTTCCGCACCGGCCGCAACAATGCCGCGTGGTCGGGAGTATTTAAAGCTGCGATTGACCACATCAATGCCGTTGGCGATCAGTGCTGATGCCAGGGTGTCACCAACGAAACCTTCCAGCGTTTTGCCATTGAAAGTGAAAGTGATTTTGCGGCTGCGATCGATGCGACCGCCCTGTTTGAGGCGATTGACCTGGCTCATGATGCGCCTCCGGCCTGCACTTTTACGTTCTCATTGGCCGCTTCTCGTGCATCCTGGCGCACCGGTAAGGTCACCACTTCTGCCTGCACGTTTTTGCCTGGCTGCTCACCGATTTTGTAGGTTTCCAGGATCTCGTAGGTCACGGTATTGCGCGTGATATTAAAGAATTTTCGGCAACCCACCGCGTGCACCCAGAGTTCGTGATGCACGCCGCGTGGATTATCACGGAAGAACAAATAGTCGCCCCACTCTTCGTCACTGCAGGCTTCCGGATCCTTAGGGCGCGCCAGATGTGCCGGGCCTTTGGCATGAAACTCTTCTTCTTCGCGATGCTCCTGGCACCACGGGCAATAAATATGAAACATGTTGTCTTTCTCCCGAACAATAATCAGTGCGCAACGGCTGCAGCGCCGTGCTCATCCACCAGAGCGCCGGTGTGGAAACGGTCAATAGAGAACGGTGCCGCCAGAGGGTGCATTTCACGTTTAGCCAGACTGGCGGCAAACACGTGCGCCGATCCCGGTGTCGCTTTAAAGCCGCCGGTGCCCCAGCCACAGTTGAAATAGAGGCCGTTCACCTTGGTTTTCGAGATGATCGGACTGGCATCTGGCGTGGTATCTACAATGCCGCCCCATTGGCGGTTCATGCGAACGCGCGAGAAGGCCGGGAACATCTCAACAATCGCCTGCAGGGTGTGTTCGATAATCGGATAGCTGCCGCGCTGGCCGTAACCGGTGTAACCATCAATGCCCGCACCAATCACCAGATCACCTTTATCGGACTGGCTGATGTAACCGTGTACGTGGTTCGACATCACCACCGTGTTGACCACCGGTTTGAGCGGTTCGGAGACCAGCGCCTGCAAAGGATGTGATTCCAGCGGCAGTTTGATGCCGGCCATATTGGCCAGCACGCCCGAGTTACCCGCCACCACGCAGCCCACCGTCTTCGCTTCGATAGCACCGCGATTGGTATGCACGCCATAAATCTGGCCATCACGGATCATCAGGCCGGTGACTTCGGTCTGTTGCAGGATATCCACACCATGCGCATCTGCGCCGCGAGCAAAGCCCCACGCTACCGCATCATGACGCGCCACACCGCCACGCGGTTGCCAGGAAGCGCCCATGATTGGGAAACGTGCGCGAGCAGAGCAATCCAGCAGCGGTTCAAGATCCTGTACGCCGCGAGTATCCAGGACTTCACCGTCAATGCCATTCAGGCGGTTGGCGTTGACACGTCGCTGGATATCACGCATGTCCTGCAGGGTGTGCCCCAGATTCAACACGCCACGCTGCGAGAACATCACGTTGTAGTTCAGCTCCTGAGTCAGCCCTTCCCACAATTTCACGGAGTGCTCGAACAGCGCGGCGGCTTCATCCCACAGATAGTTCGAGCGCACGATGGTGGTATTACGCGCGGTGTTACCGCCGCCCAGCCAACCTTTCTCGATCACCGCCACATTGCGGATACCAAACTCTTTCGCCAGGTAATAAGCCGTCCCTAAGCCATGTCCGCCCCCGCCGATGATGATCACGTCGTAGGACTTTTTCGGCGTGGGGTTGCGCCACATGCGCTGCCAGTTTTCGTGATAACTCAGTCCGTGGCTAATCAGCCCGAAACCAGAAAAACGTTGCATACTCGTCTCCTAAAACTCCCGGCCCTGAGCCGGGAAAATGGTCAGGCAATGGCTTTTTTGGCGATAGCCTGTGGTGAATGCTCGCCATACACCGGATGTCTGGCACACAGCTCTGATACGTTGAAACGCACCCAGGCTTCGATGTTGTCGCTGTTCTGTTTCAACGCCAGCACATCGAGGATGTCGCAAATCCAGCCCGCCAGGGTTTCGCACTCTTTCTCACCAAAGCCGCGCGTGGTCACGGCTGGCGTGCCGATGCGTAAACCGGAGGTCACAAACGGGCTTTGTGGATCGTTGGGCACAGAATTTTTATTCACGGTGATATGCGCGCGGCCCAGGGCAGCATCGGCTTCTTTGCCGGTGATCTCCTGACCAATCAGCGAAACCAGGAACAGATGGTTGTCGGTGCCGCCTGACACCACGTCGTAGCCGCGTTTGATGAACACTTTCGCCATGGTTTTGGCGTTATCGATCACTTTGGCCTGGTAGTGAATGAAGTCCTGCTCCATCGCTTCACGGAAGGCCATCGCTTTGGCAGCAATCACGTGCATCAACGGGCCGCCCTGCTGGCCAGGGAACACCGCGGAGTTGAGTTTTTTGTACAGCGCTTCATCACCGTTCGCTGAAAGAATCAGACCACCGCGCGGACCGCGCAGGGTTTTGTGCGTGGTGGTGGTCACCACATGTGCATGCGGTAACGGGTTGGGATAACAGCGCGCAGCGACCAGACCCGCCACGTGCGCCATATCCACCATCAGCCAGGCGCCAACGCTATCGGCGATTTCGCGGAAGCGTTTCCAGTCAACGATGCGCGAATAAGCAGAGAAACCGGCCACAATCAGTTTCGGCTGGTGCTCCTTTGCCAGACGCTCCACTTCCTGATAATCAATCTCACCGGTTTCGGCATTCAAACCGTATTGCACGGCGTGGTAGTGCTTACCGGAGACATTCGGTGCGGCGCCATGGGTTAAGTGACCGCCGTGCGCCAGGCTCATGCCGAGAATGGTGTCGCCGGGTTTGATCAACGCCATAAACACCGCGGCGTTCGCCTGAGCACCGGAATGGGGCTGTACGTTGGCGTAATCCGCACCAAACAGCAGGCAGGCACGCTCAATGGCTAAACGTTCGATGGTGTCGACATGTTCGCAGCCGCCGTAGTAGCGTTTCCCCGGATAGCCTTCAGCATATTTGTTGGTGAGCTGGCTGCCCTGCAGCGACATGACCTGGGAGCTGGCATAATTTTCCGAGGCGATTAACTCGATGTGTGTTTCCTGTCGCACCAGCTCGCCCACTACGGCGGCAAACAGTTGTGGATCGGCACTGTTCAAATCATTTGCATTCATTGCTACACCCTCATCATCAGGATTAGTGGCCAAATTCAGTACGTTTTCACACTACTGAATATCACCGGGTGCAAGCTTGAACGTTTGCGACATTTAATATGAAAAAATCGCGACAACCATTATTTATCAATGATTTAATTTTTGAAGGTGATTTGTATTGTTTGAGGTGCATCACGATTGGATAAGAAAATGTGATGTCTGATTGGAAAGGCTTAAATCGGGTGGGAGGAAAAAATTAAGTAAATCAGTGGGTAATCATTTGGTGCAGCAACAATGAAATAACGAGAGCGCTGAAATCAACGCCCTTCAATTGCACTATCAATATGAATAAAGAATGGATCGACATGCTGCTGATCGCGCAATGCGGCCTGCTTGCGTGCCAGGCTGGGAGGATAACCAAAGGCATCGCGGAAATGGCGGGAAAAATGCGCGGTATCGGAGAAGCCACAGCGCTCGCCAATTTCTGTCACTGTTTTCGCGCTGTACAGCAGAAGCCAAAGACCATAACGCAGTCGTAAGTCACGCGCGAAGCGTTGCGGACTGACGCCCAGCTCATCTTTGAATTTACGCTCAATATTGCGTCGCGAGGTATTGAGGCGTTGCGCGAGTTGCTCAACCGAAATCACCTCGCCCATATGTTGGGAGATCACATCAACGGCACTGCGCACCATGCGATCTTTTATTTTTTCGAAGATCACCGGTTGCGGCTGCGGATGATGCGTGGTGCGCGCTTCATCAATCAGCATGATATGCAGACTTTTTATCGCCCATGCGCGGCCCAGATGGCGTTCAATCAGATGCGCGGCAACATCCGCCGCCGCCACGCCACCGGCACAGGTAATCAGCTTGCCTTCATCGACAAAGATGCGATCGGCTACCGGGGTGATATCGGGAAAACGCCGCTGTAAATCACCATGGTGATACCAGCTGACACAACACTCTTTTCCCTTCATGACGCCAGCCTGAATCAATGCAAAGACACCGGTACATAAGCCGACCAATGGCGTGCCAAACTGCGCGGCAAGGCGAATATAATCCAGCGCGCGATGATCGGTTTTGTCCTTCTCATCCTGCACCCCGCCAATCACCACGATGTAGTCAAAATGTTCCGGGTTCTTGAGGGCTTCACAGGGCGAGATCACCGCGCCACAGCTTGAAGTCGCTTCACTGCCAGAGCTGGACATGAACGTCCAGCTACAGCGCAGCTGACGGCTGCGATCGCCTTCATCGGCGGCGAGACGCAGGCAATCCACAAAAGCCGCAAACGGCAGCAGCGTAAAGCGGTTCAGCAGGACGAAACCGACCGACAGCGGCGTCGCCTGTTCATTGGGTTTGTTACGGGAAGTCATGGCAAGATCCTCGTTCCATCATTGCGATGCCGCCGCAAATGCACCCGGTGTAATGCCAAAATGGGCGCGGAATTTCTTGATGAAGTGGCTTTGGTCGAAGAAGCCCACTTCACTGGCGGTGTGCGCGGCATCGAAGCCCTGCGACAGCAGTCGTTTTGCCCGCATCAGTCGAATCTGCGTGAGGTATTGATGTACCGATAAGCCGGTCAGCTTCTGGAAGGTGCGCATAAAATGGTATTCGCTTAGCCCGGCGACGGCGGCGATTTCACTGACCGCCAGCGGCTGATGGTAATCGCTGTGCAGAAAATCGATCGCCTGCCGAATATCGGCGCGTAACGCATGCCGCTCACCGCCTTTTAACGTGCGTTCGCCGTGTTGACGGATTAACGCGCTCAGCACCTGAAACAGCGCACACTCTTTTTCCACTGCGTCCGGACTTTCTTGCATCACGGCGGAAGCCTGCAACATCTGCTGCGCCAGCAACGGATCATACCGCATCCCTTCCGCACCAAAATTGAGTTCACCTTTGCCGCCGATTTGTGACTCCGCGATCTCATTAATCAGTGCGGCGGAAGGATAAAACGCGCAGTAATCCCAGCCTTCCTCACGCTGGACCGCTTCACCGGTGTGCACTTCTCCCGGCAGAATCACCATCACCGTGCCAGCGGCGGCAATCCCCTGTTGACGGCAAATACGGGTACGTTGTGCCCCTCGGGCAAACGCCGCGATCACAAATTCGTCGTGGAAGTGTGGCGGATAACTGTGCTCGTAGCAGCGTGCACGCAGGATTTCCATACCGCCGTGCATACCACGGTCACGCCACAATTTGATGTCATCACGTTTTTCCTGCATCACAAATCCTTCGCTGATGTACTCCGGGAGCAGGATTTTACTATAGCCTTGCGCATCGTGGCTTAAAATTGGTGCATCTGTTGAGAAGGTTTTGGAAAATTGTCATGTCGTTGAATAGTCACACCCTGCCGAAACACAGCGATCCACTGAGTTTTCGCGCGGGTTTTATCGCCTGTTTACCTACCGTGCCCGGTTACCTGAGCATCGGTTTTGCTGCGGGTGCCATTGGCACGCTGGCCGGTTTCTCCGTATTGCAAACCGCGCTGCTGGCGACGCTGCTCTACACCGGTTCGGCGCAGTTCTTATTTTATTCGCTATGGGCAGCAGGCGCGGAAATGACCTCGGTGGTGCTGAGTGTGATGCTGGTTAATCTGCGCTACTTGCTGATGAGTTCAGCGATTAGCGTGTTCTTCCGTGGCCAAAGTGGCTGGCAGAAAGTCGTCAGCGGCCTGCTGCTCACCGATGAGACCTTCGGCGTCGCGGTACAGCACGGCAGCCAGCACGGCAAAATCGCCTTTGCCTGGATGTTTGGTCTTAACCTGCCCGCCTGGCTGAACTGGATTATTGCCTGTGTGATTGGCGCTTATGCCGCATCTGCCGTCCCTGAATCGCTGATGGCCGGATTGAGTTTTAGTCTGGTATCGATGTTTATCGGGCTGATTCTAATGACGTGGTTTGCCAGCCGCCGCAAATGGCTGGAGACGCTGGCGATTGTGGTTGCGGTGCTGGTGACCTATTTTTCTGCGGGACATCTGGATCTCAGCGTAGTGGTGATCATCGCCGCCTCGATTGCCGCCAGTCTGGCCACGCTGCTGTTACGCATGAAATACAAGGAGGGGAAATAACATGGAGCGTAATGTCCTGATGACCATTGTGGTTGCCGCGCTGATCACCGCGGTGATGCGCGTTGGCCCGATTCTGCTGCTTTCCCGCTTCCGACTCGCCCCGCTGGCGCAACAGTGGCTGAGCTTTATCCCGGCGGGCATTATGGCGGCCATTGTCACGGCCGAGTTGATCGAAAAGCCGGCGTTAACCGCTTCAGGTTTGAGTTTATCGTTACTGGCAGCGCTGATTGCGGCGATCACCGGCATCGTCACGCGCGGTTTGTTTGCCACCGTGCTGGCTGGCATGGTGGCGTATACCGCGCTGCGCTATGGGTTTGGTTTGTAACGTGAAGCATCGGGTGCGGAATGAATTCCGCACCGTGATGTCAACTCGCCTCTGCTGCAGGTGTCCGTTTTCCCTTCAACATATTTCTCAACGCTGGTTCGAGATATTTGGTGATAAACCAGGCCAAATAATAGAGCCCTGCGGCGACCACAATCGGCATGAGCAGCATGACTGTTTCACTTTTGATCTGCACATTCATTTTTATCAGTATGGCAATCATGAGGTTTTCATGTATCAGATAGTAGGCGTAACTGGCAAAACCTATCGCAGTGAAAAATCGAACGGATAACAAACGCTCCAGTTGTTTTGAATAAAAACTGGCAATAAAGAAAAGCATGACCAGCAGTAAGGGAATGACCGTTAGGGCACCCGCATTTTTAACGTAGTAGCTGAAGTTAATGAGCGTCGCGACAACCACAACCGCATAATGAAAGCCTTTGTCACGGCCATGCATTCTTTCATATACCAGGCAGCCGATCATAAACCACGCGTAGTGAATAAAACCAAACTTAGCAATAACATCAATGAAAATGGGATGACCTAAAGATTTTAATACCGAGGAGGCGGACAGCAGTAACATGGGCACCAGCAAGACCGGCAGGCAATATTTCCGTCCCAGGGTAAAATAGATGGCACCAATAATCAGATAGAATACCGCTTCAACGTACAGCGACCAAAAAGAACCCGCCATCGATTTAAATTCAATACCGGTTATTTGTGTCAACGTTTCAGGATTAGTGAAGATCAGCCCAGGTAGCAGATTCCTGACATAGGGTGTCATAGCCGACCATTCCGGGAAAAACCCACCCACAGCATAGAGTAACAAACTGGCAATCAGCATTGCCGGAAACAGTCGCAGCCAGCGTTTTTTCAGGAAGCTGATATAGCTATCAGACTTATCCAGCGTCATAAATATGACAAAGCCGGAGATCATGAAAAACAACTCAACACCAAGCCAGCCGAAAGAAAAAACTGGAATATGTTGTGTGAGGTTTACATAGGGCAAGAGTTCTGGCCAACGTGCATACGCGTGGTAACCAATCACCATTAAGATGGCAAGACCGCGCATTCCGTCAAGATGCTTGATGCGTGCGTGCATAATTCCCTCAGGAAAGATGTCCGGATGTGTAAATGCAACTTAGCACTGACAATTATTTACTCACAATAAGAATTATTCTGATTAAAACTTTTCTTAATGCACGTTTTTTAATGCTTGAAGGCATCAAGCATTAATTCCCACTGGACTTACCAATCCAGAATGGAGCAAACTCTAATCCTTTTATTACCCGGCACTTAAGACCATCCGCCTTCTTAAAACACCTTTGAGTGGATATTGAACAAACCCGTTATAAGTAAAGCTTAAACGGGTTTGTTCATGATTCTTCAACAGTGGAGCTAATGAATTTAAAATGACATATTTAAAAAAGCACGATTTATTCCGGTAGCAACGCCTGTAAAATTCGCTGCGCGTCATTCGCCGTCAGCGAGTAGTCATAAAATTCAAGGTAGCGGTTATAAGCTTCTGCTCGCTTCGCCGCCTCGGGCGTACCCAGCACTTGCGCCGTCGTGATCAGTGAACGCTTCATCGAAGCAAAATCATCGAAGTTCATTGCCAGTACCGGAATACCCGCAAGTCGATACGCTTCCGCATCAGGATCATTCGCTGGCACAAAGATAGCGTCAACATGGCGCACCACCAGTGCTTCACTGGCAAAGGTTTTCCCCTTCGCCTGCAGTGCCTGATTGAGGGATGGCTGAACCTTAAACATCCACGGACGATCGGCGGGATGATTCACCGTCGCCACGATGCGATCCCCCGCGCCCAACGTCATCAACAACGAGTGATGAGCAAACCAGGCGTCAGCAATATGCATCGCCGGTTGGCTGATTTCGACATGATGGCCAGTGTCATCGATCACCGTTTGGGCTGAAGCCAGTGTACTCACCATCAACATCGGTAATAACCGACGCCACATTTTGCTCATCATTCACTCCCTTAGAAGTTAAGTTGCATGGAGACCTGCACCATACGCGGCGCGCCGAGAGAAGCACTGGCATAGCCTGCACCGCTGTAACCGTTCAGACCACCGGGCACGATATTGGTCCAGTAATGGCGGTTGGTCAGGTTAGTGACATCAAGTCGGAAGGTGGTGGCGGTATCAAACAGCCGGGTCTTATAAGCTGCACCGGCATCCAGCGTGGTATAGCTCCCTACCCAACCGTCATTTTGATTGTCGGTAGTGCGACGCCCAACATAGTGAATGCCGCCGTGAATATCGGTACCGCTGAACATCGGTAAATCGTAAGCGGCAAACAGGCTGGCGGTATAGCGAGGCAAGCCAACAATCTGCTTGTCATCGGTTTGTGTGCTGGCGGTGTCCAGCAGACGCGGATCTAACCACGTCATGCCGCCAAACAGATGCAGACGATCGGTGAGGTCACCATCCGCCATCAGTTCCAGCCCACGGTTACGCTGTTCGCCATCGATAGCGTAATCGCCGCTGGCGTTGGTGTAAGCGAACGGGCGTTTAATCTGGAACAGCGCGGCAGTCAGCAGCAGTTTATTGACCGCCAGCTTGCTGCCCACTTCCACCTGACGGCTGCGATAAGGCGCCAAAATCGCACCGGCATTGTTGGCCGTGGCCGGTGCGGTGTCCCCTTGTTGCAGGCTATCAGCGTAAGTGACATACAGCGTCAGGGGATCAACCGGTTTATACGTCAGGCTGGCGGAACCGCTGAATCCGCTATTAGCAGAGTCACTGCTGCGACTGCCCGTTTTGCTGTAGTTGGACGAACTCAGCAGGCTCTCACTGCCCGCCAGTAACAGGCTCCATTGCGGGGAAAACTGCAGATTATCGCTGAGCAGAAATGCATGCTGGCTGGCAGTGGCGGAATGATAGCGGTCGGTAAAATCAGGGTAGTCCGGTTCAGCGAAAGCCTGGGGATTATCCAGCGAAGCGCTGCCCAGGGTCGAGGAAGCCCCGTTGCGGGGGTTGTAATTCTTCCAGACAAAACCGCGCAGCCCGGTTGAAATTTGATGATGAATCCACCCGGTATCCACTTCCCCATTCACATTCGCCATGTAGCTATTAATCGTAAAGCGGCTGGCGGTGGCAGATGAAGTGGTGGTGGTGTAGTCGCCGTGGCTGTCGGTGAAGGTGTTGGTTACCGCCGTGGATTCGCGATCGGCAATCTGACGTAAAACGCCGATTTCACCCTGCCAGTTTCCGTCGAAGTCATGTTTGAGATGCAGGCCAGCAGTCAGCGTGTGATTATCATCACCCGCATAAGATTGCCCCAGGTGCGCTGTTTTCGGATCGGGCGCAGACGGGAATGACAACCCCTTGCCAAGCGCAAATTTGCCCGGCAGGCCTTTATCGTAGAAATGGTAATAGCTGAAGTTGGTTTCCAGCACCGTTTGATCGGTCAGATTCGCATCGAGCGCCAGGCTGAACAGCTGACGGCGAACTTTGCTGCCTTTCACATAGCCATCGCCTTCATCATCGAGGAAATTAAGGCGATAACGCAGACGGTCGTTGCTATCCAGCGGCCCACTAAAATCACCGGCCAGCTGATGGCTTAGCCCGGTCCCCGCGCCCACAGTAATGGAGTGCACAGGCGTGTCACTGGCGCGTTTGCTCACGAAATTGAACAGACCTGCCGGATTGGCCGGACCATACAAGGATCCGGCGAGACCATTCAGCACCTCAATGTGATCAAACTGTTCAGCGGCGTAGTCGGTGGTCGATACCACATTCAGCCCATCGATCATGCTGTTCTGCACCACACTGCCCTGCATACCCCGCGTTTGCGGGCGTGCCCCATCCCCCTGTACCGATGGCATGTAACGATACAAATCGCTGACGCTTTTCAACTGCTGGCGCTTCATCAACTCAGGTGACAGGGTTTGCACCGACCACGGCGTGTTGCGCACTTCCTGTTTGCCGAGATTGCCCAGCGTGGCTTTTTTATCGGTTTCTGCAGGAGGTTGATTCGGCGAGGCAGTCACTGCAATGGTCGGTTGCTCGGATGTGGCATACAGCGGAACGGCGGACAACAACATGGCACTGGTGAAACCTGTTTTCACCAGGGTGATACGCTTGATAAACATGACATTTCCAGGATGACTGACGAAAGGGGGTGAGCGCGTTAAGCTAGCGCTATATTTTCGATTATATATCGATAAGATTCGTCAACCTATTGTTTATCAGCGTTATATTACTGATCCGTCACTGTTTTTTATCAGGCGAAAGGTCCTAGGCCGACGGATTCTCGCATCATCACTTCACCCGAGAAGCGCTGGCGATTGCGCATTTCGCCCCCGTCGAGCATCGAAATCAGCCTTGCGAGCGTTTCCTGAATCATCTCCGTCACCGGCATTTTCACGCTAGAGAGCGATGGAACGGTGAAGGGGGCCAGCGGAATATCATCAAATCCCAGCACGGAGACCTGAGCCGGAACCGCAATGTTGTGCGATGCCAACGCTTTTAACGCTCCTACCGCCATATCATCATTACTGGCCACCAGTGCGCTAAACGGACTGCCCTGGTTTAACAACGTTTCTACCGCCGCTACGCCGTTTTGCGCCTGCCACTTCCCTTCAATAATCAACGCTTGCTGAACCGGAATCTGGTGTTTTGCCAACGCCGATTGGTAGCCCGCCAAGCGCTCACGGCCGGTGGGCGAATCGAGCGACCCGGTAATAAAGGCAATGTCACGATGCCCCAGTTTGATTAACGCTTCAACGGCGTCGGCGCTGGTGCGTTGTTGATCGGCGTAAATACAGTAGCTGTCGTGTTGCCGCAGACGACGGTTGATCACCAGAATCGGATGCGAGTGCTGATCGATGATAGCGTCCATTTCTTCAATGGTGAGAAAGCGCGGATAGATGATGACGCCGTCACAGCGCAAATCGATCAAAAATTGAATCGCAGCACGCTCCTCTTCCGCGCTGTGTTTGCCATCCACCAATAGCAGTTGTCGCCCCTGCTGCTCCATCAGTCGGGCGGAATGCTGCATGAGCTCAGTAAAATAGCTGCCGGAATAGAGGGTGTTGGTGATCACCAGGCCAATAGTCTGGCTCGACTTGGTTGCCAGATTTCGCGCCAGTAAATTGGGGCGAAAGCCGGTTTCCGCGATGGCTTTAAATACCAATTCCCGCTTCTCTTCGCTGACATAACCGTTGCCGGACAGCACACGTGACACCGTGGCTTTCGATACGCCTGCGACCTTCGCCACCTCAACTATGGTTGCCATTTTTCACTCTGATTTACGCTCGTATCGCTGAAGTGTACCTAAGTCGCGAATTATGCGGAGAATTTTTTCACCGTAATGTTTGCCCGCTCCTCACTTCGTTATCGATCACTATCACATTTTTAAACATCAAATTTTAAACTTCTTGCCAGCCATTAATTTCATATTCATGATTTTGTGAAACCGGTTTCTCATGACTCGCAATAGATATGCGGGCAAACGTACCCCTACTCAAAAAAATCAGAGACCTACAATCCATGGCTAAAAATTATGCTGACGTTTCACGCGCCATCGTGGCTTCGCTCGGCGGCTTAACCAATATTGAAGCCGTCACGCACTGCATGACGCGCCTGCGTTTTGTGCTACGCGACACTACCCTGATCGATAACGCCACGCTAAAAGCGATTCCGGGCGTGATGGGCGTGGTGCATACCGATACGCAATGCCAGGTGATCATTGGCAATAACGTCAATCTCGCGTATCAGGAAGTGCTTAAACTCGGTACACCGAATAGCGATAATAGCGCCCCAGTGAAACGCAAAATCACCCTACGCAGCATTGGCGCGGGCATTCTTGATGCGCTGGTGGGCACCATGTCGCCGCTGATCCCGGCGATCATCGGGGGATCGATGGTCAAGCTGCTGGCAATGGTGCTGGAGATGAGCGGCGTACTGGAGAAAGGTTCGTCTACGCTGGTGATCCTGAATGTGATCGGTGACGGCGCCTTTTTCTTCCTGCCGGTAATGGTGGCGGCCTCGGCGGCACTGAAATTCAAAACCAATATGTCGTTGGCGATTGCGATTGCTGGCGTACTGGTGCATCCCAACTTTATTGATTTGATGGCCAAAGCGGCACAAGGCCAGGCCGTGGAGTTCGCCTATATCCCGGTGACGGCGGTGAAATACACCTACACCGTCATCCCGGCGCTGGTGATGACGTGGATCCTGTCGCACATCGAATACTGGGTGGATCGCTTTACCCCTGCGGTCACCAAAAACTTCCTTAAACCGATGTTGATTGTGTTGATCGCCGCACCGATTGCCATTGTGCTGATTGGTCCGCTAGGCATCTGGATTGGTAGCGGTATTTCAGCGCTGGTTTATACCATTCATGGCTATCTGGGATGGCTGTCCGTGGCGATCATGGGCGCGCTGTGGCCGCT
>NZ_CAJCKS010000125.1:0-13968 GCF_903970985.1 Pantoea sp. ME81
ACACACCAAGTTCGTATCAGAAGTATACGTACTGTCTAAAGACGAAGGCGGCCGTCATACTCCGTTCTTCAAAGGCTACCGTCCTCAGTTCTACTTCCGTACTACTGACGTGACTGGTAACATTGAGCTGCCAGAAGGCGTTGAGATGGTAATGCCAGGCGACAACGTGAAAATGACCGTTGAGCTGATCCACCCAATCGCGATGGACCAGGGTCTGCGTTTCGCAATCCGTGAAGGCGGCCGTACTGTTGGTGCGGGCGTTGTTGCTGAAGTTCTCGCTTAATTGCGTTAATGTCGGTGGTTGCTTAGTTAGCCACCGCAGCACGAAAGAGAGCACTTCGGTGCTCTTTTTTTTGCCTGAAATTCACCGCTCAAGCCAATCCCACACAAAAGCTACGTTTGAAATAAAAACCATTCTCATTTACACTTTGATCAGAATTTGTACTGGAGTCGCAGTAAATGTACGTCTGTCTGTGTAATGCCGTGAGTGACAAAACCCTCCGTGAAGTAGTGCGTCGCTATCAGCCCAAATCGATCCAACATCTTCGTCAACTGGTTCCTATCGGAAAACAGTGTGGTAAGTGCATCCGTTTTGCGCGCGAGATTATGGATGATGAGCTGCAGAAGGTACCGCTGTACAAAGAAATCGCTTAGGTCGACTCGACAGCCTCTGGCAATAACCACAAAAACAGTCCTGTTTTTTTGACTTCTTTTTATCCGCATCTACGATCTATTTACCTGGAAGCGGAGGAAGCAAAATGAAGGGCGACAGTAAAATCATAACTCATCTCAATAAACTGCTGGGGAATGAACTGGTTGCGATTAATCAGTACTTTCTTCATGCACGTATGTTCAAAAACTGGGGGCTTATTCGCCTCAACGATGTCGAGTATCACGAATCCATCGATGAAATGAAGCATGCGGACAAATACATCGAGCGCATTCTTTTCCTTGAAGGGATTCCAAATTTGCAGGATCTCGGCCGGTTGCGTATTGGTGAAGATGTCCCGGAAATGTTGCGATCCGATCTGACGCTGGAGTTAGAAGGGGCGAAGGATTTACGTGAAGCGATTGCTTATGCCGACAAGGTGCATGATTACGTCAGCCGCGACATGATGATTGAGATTCTGGGTGAGGAAGAGCATCACATTGACTGGCTGGAAACAGAACTCGACCTGATTCAAAAACTCGGTTTGCAGAATTACCTGCAGGCGCAATTAAAAGAAGAAAGCACAGACTAAAACCCTTTCGTTGTAGTAATTTCACAGAGCCTGTAGGGGGAAATATTGAGCCCCATACAGGCTTTTTCGCATTTAGTCCGCAATTAATGTGGTTAAAAACGCATCACGGGTTGCTTCCTGAACTGATTTGCGTATAATGCGCGGGCCTGCCGATATTGGTATGGCGCGATTCGAGCAGAATCGCAGGTGATAGCAAGCTATGTATCACCTGACAATACTCCCGATTGGGGAGTTATATGCTGAACGATTACACTCCTCCATCAATCGTAATGGGTGTGGGTAGTAATTCTTTTCGTTTATAAAATGTTTGGAGCCTTGGTCTCATGTCGAACCAAAGAATCCGTATCCGTCTTAAAGCGTTTGATCATCGCCTGATCGATCAATCAACCGCGGAAATCGTTGAGACTGCCAAGCGCACTGGTGCGCAGGTACGTGGTCCGATCCCGCTGCCAACTCGCAAAGAGCGTTTCACCGTTCTGATCTCTCCGCACGTTAACAAAGACGCGCGCGATCAGTACGAGATCCGTACTCACAAGCGTCTGGTAGACATCGTTGAGCCAACTGAAAAAACCGTTGATGCACTGATGCGTCTGGATCTGGCTGCCGGTGTTGACGTGCAGATCAGCCTGGGTTAATCAGGTCATCGAGCGATTGAGAGGTTGATACAATGATTGGTTTAGTCGGTAAAAAAGTGGGCATGACTCGCATCTTCACTGAAGATGGCGTTTCAATCCCAGTAACCGTAATCGAAGTTGAAGCAAACCGCGTTACTCAGGTCAAAGGCCTGGAAAACGACGGTTACCAGGCTATCCAGGTGACCACCGGTGCTAAAAAAGCAAACCGTGTGAGCAAGCCGGAAGCAGGTCATTTTGCTAAAGCTGGCGTTGAAGCTGGCCGTGGTCTGTGGGAATTCCGCACCGAAGGTGAAGAGTACTCAGTAGGCCAGAGCATCAGTGTTGAAATTTTCGCTGACGTTAAAAAAGTAGACGTTACCGGTACCTCTAAAGGTAAAGGTTTCGCAGGTACCGTTAAGCGCTGGAACTTCCGTACCCAGGACGCTACACACGGTAACTCCTTGTCTCACCGCGTTCCGGGTTCTATCGGTCAGAACCAGACTCCGGGCAAAGTGTTCAAAGGCAAGAAAATGGCTGGTCAACTGGGTAACGAGCGCGTAACCGTTCAGAGCCTGGAAGTGGTACGTGTTGACGCTGAGCGCAACCTGCTGCTGGTCAAAGGTGCTGTCCCGGGTGCAACCGGCAGCGACCTGATTGTTAAACCAGCTGTGAAGGCGTAAGGGGATAGCAATGGAATTAGTACTGAAAGACGCGCAGAGCGCGCTGACTGTTTCCGAAACTACCTTCGGTCGTGATTTCAACGAAGCGCTGGTTCACCAGGTTGTTGTTGCTTATGCCGCTGGTGCTCGTCAGGGTACTCGTGCGCAGAAAACTCGTGCTGAAGTAACTGGTTCAGGCAAAAAGCCTTGGCGCCAGAAAGGTACCGGCCGTGCGCGTTCAGGTTCTGTAAAGAGCCCGATCTGGCGTTCAGGTGGCGTGACCTTCGCTGCGCGTCCACAGGACCACAGTCAAAAAGTTAACAAGAAGATGTACCGCGGCGCGCTGAAAAGCATCCTGTCCGAACTGGTACGTCAGGACCGTCTGATCGTTGTCGAGACGTTCTCTGTAGAAGCGCCTAAAACTAAGCTGCTGGCACAGAAACTGAAAGACATGGCGCTGGAAGACGTGCTGATCATCACCGGTGAACTGGATGAGAATCTGTTCCTGGCTGCGCGTAACCTGTACAAGGTTGACGTGCGTGATGCAGCAGGTATCGACCCAGTTAGCCTGATCGCCTTCGACAAAGTCGTTATGACTGCGGAAGCAGTTAAGCAAGTTGAGGAGATGCTGGCATGATCCGTGAAGAACGTCTGCTGAAAGTCGTACGTGCACCGCACGTATCTGAAAAAGCATCTACTGCGATGGAAAAAAGCAATACCATCGTTCTCAAAGTTGCTAAAGACGCGACCAAAGCAGAGATCGTTGCTGCTGTTGAGAAGCTGTTCGAAGTTGAAGTTAAAGACGTAAACACCCTGGTTGTTAAGGGCAAAGTTAAGCGTCACGGACAGCGTATCGGTCGTCGTAGCGACTGGAAAAAAGCTTACGTCACCCTGAAGGAAGGCCAGAATCTGGACTTCGTCGGCGGCGCTGAGTAAGTCGGAGGAGAAAGACAATGGCAGTTGTTAAATGTAAACCGACATCTCCGGGTCGTCGTCACGTAGTTAAAGTGGTGAACCCAGAGCTGCACAAGGGCAAACCTTTTGCTCCGCTGTTAGAAAAAAACAGCAAATCCGGTGGTCGTAACAACAATGGTCGTATCACTACCCGTCATATCGGTGGTGGTCACAAGCAGGCTTACCGTATTGTTGACTTCAAACGCAACAAAGATGGTATCCCAGCAGTTGTTGAGCGTCTTGAGTACGATCCGAACCGTTCTGCGAACATCGCACTGGTTCTGTACAAAGATGGCGAGCGCCGTTACATCCTGGCCCCTAAAGGCCTGAAAGCTGGTGATCAGGTTCAATCTGGCGTTGATGCTGCGATTAAAGCAGGTAACACCCTGCCAATGCGTAACATCCCGGTGGGTTCTACCGTTCACAACGTAGAAATGAAACCAGGCAAAGGCGGTCAGATTGCTCGCTCAGCTGGTACTTACGTGCAGATCGTTGCGCGTGATGGTTCCTACGTAACCCTGCGTCTGCGTTCAGGCGAAATGCGTAAAGTCGAAATCGACTGCCGCGCAACCCTGGGCGAAGTCGGTAACGCTGAGCACATGCTGCGCGTTCTGGGTAAAGCTGGTGCAACCCGTTGGCGTGGTGTTCGTCCTACCGTTCGCGGTACTGCGATGAACCCAGTCGATCACCCGCACGGTGGTGGTGAAGGTCGTAACTTTGGTAAGCACCCGGTAACTCCGTGGGGCGTTCAGACCAAAGGTAAGAAGACCCGTAGCAACAAGCGTACTGATAAATTTATCGTACGTCGCCGTAGCAAATAATTTTAGAGGATAAGCCATGCCACGTTCTCTCAAGAAAGGTCCTTTTATTGACCTGCACTTGCTGAAGAAGGTAGAGAAAGCGGTGGAAAGCGGTGACAAGAAGCCCCTGCGCACTTGGTCCCGTCGTTCAACGATCTTCCCTAACATGATCGGTTTGACCATCGCTGTCCATAATGGTCGTCAGCACGTTCCTGTCTTTGTATCCGACGAAATGGTCGGCCACAAACTGGGTGAATTTGCACCGACACGTACTTATCGCGGCCATGCTGCAGATAAGAAAGCCAAGAAGAAATAAGTAGGAGGAAGAGATGGAAACTATTGCTCAACATCGCCATGCTCGTTCTTCTGCTCAGAAGGTCCGCCTTGTTGCTGACCTGATTCGCGGTAAGAAAGTGTCGCAGGCTCTGGATATTCTGACCTACACCAACAAGAAAGCTGCTGTGTTGGTTAAGAAAGTCCTGGAATCTGCCATTGCGAACGCCGAACACAACGATGGCGCTGATATCGACGATCTGAAAGTCGCGAAAATCTTCGTAGACGAAGGCCCAAGCATGAAGCGCATTATGCCGCGTGCGAAAGGTCGTGCAGATCGCATCCTGAAGCGCACCAGCCACATTACTGTGGTTGTGTCCGATCGCTGAGACTCTGGAGACTAGCAATGGGTCAGAAAGTACATCCTAATGGTATTCGCCTGGGTATTGTAAAACCATGGAACTCTACCTGGTTTGCGAACACCAAAGAATTCGCTGACAACCTGGACAGCGATTTTAAAGTACGTCAGTTCCTGACTAAGGAACTGGCTAAAGCGTCTGTATCTCGTATCGTTATCGAGCGTCCGGCTAAGAGCATCCGTGTGACCATTCACACCGCTCGCCCGGGTATCGTTATCGGTAAGAAAGGTGAAGACGTAGAAAAACTGCGCACGGTCGTAGCGAAAATCGCTGGCGTTCCTGCACAGATCAATATCGCCGAAGTCCGTAAACCGGAACTGGACGCTAAATTGGTTGCTGATAGCATCACTTCACAGCTGGAGCGTCGTGTGATGTTCCGTCGTGCGATGAAGCGTGCTGTTCAGAACGCAATGCGTCTGGGCGCGAAGGGTATTAAAGTTGAAGTTAGCGGCCGTTTGGGCGGAGCCGAGATCGCACGTACCGAATGGTACCGTGAAGGTCGCGTGCCACTGCACACTCTGCGTGCAGACATTGACTACAACACCTCTGAAGCGCACACCACTTATGGTGTAATCGGCGTTAAGGTATGGATCTTCAAAGGTGAGATCCTGGGTGGTATGGCTGCTGTTGAACAACCGGAACCGGCTGCTCAACCTAAAAAGCAGCAGCGTAAAGGCCGTAAGTAAGGAGAGTCGCTGATGTTACAACCAAAGCGTACGAAATTCCGTAAAGTGCACAAAGGCCGCAACCGTGGTCTGGCGCAGGGTACGGATGTCAGCTTCGGTACTTTCGGTCTGAAAGCTGTTGGCCGTGGTCGTCTGACTGCTCGTCAGATCGAAGCAGCACGTCGTGCTATGACCCGTGCAGTTAAGCGTCAAGGTAAGATCTGGATCCGTGTATTCCCGGACAAACCGATCACCGAGAAGCCGCTTGAAGTGCGTATGGGTAAAGGTAAGGGTAACGTGGAGTATTGGGTTGCCCTGATCCAACCGGGTAAAGTCCTGTATGAAATGGACGGTGTTCCGGAAGAGCTTGCCCGTGAAGCATTCAAGCTGGCAGCAGCAAAACTGCCTATCAAAACCACCTTTGTTACTAAGACGGTGATGTAATGAAAGCAAATGAGCTGCGTGAAAAAAGCGTTGAAGAGCTGAACGCTGAGCTTCTTAACCTGCTGCGTGAGCAATTCAACCTGCGCATGCAGGCAGCATCCGGCCAGCTGCAGCAGACCCATCTGCTGAAGCAAGTGCGTCGTAATGTTGCACGTGTTAAGACTTTACTGACTGAGAAGGCGGCGTAATGACCGATAAAATCCGTACTCTGCAGGGTCGTGTAATTAGTGACAAAATGCAGAAATCTGCAGTTGTTGCTATCGAACGTGTCGTGAAACACCCGATCTACGGTAAGTTCATCAAGCGTACGACTAAGCTGCACATCCATGACGAGAACAACGAATGTGGAATCGGTGACGTGGTAGAAATCCGCGAAACCCGTCCACTGTCTAAGACTAAGTCTTGGGCGCTGGTTCGCGTTGTAGAGAAAGCGGTTCTGTAATAGAATCCGCTTCCTCTAAAAAATAAAATGAACGGCTCGTCTGAGCCGTTCATTTTTTCTACCCATCTGCGAGAACCGGTGTTATAATGCCGCGCCCTCAATTATGGGGCTTTTTAACGACCTGAGGTTTGGGTCCCGAAGTAGTAGTTGACATTAGCGGAGCACTAAAATGATCCAAGAACAGACTATGCTGAACGTCGCCGACAACTCCGGTGCACGTCGCGTAATGTGTATCAAGGTTCTGGGTGGCTCGCACCGTCGCTACGCAGGCGTCGGCGACATCATTAAAGTTACCATCAAGGAAGCAATTCCTCGCGGTAAAGTTAAGAAAGGTGATGTCCTGAAGGCGGTAGTGGTGCGCACCAGGAAGGGTGTTCGTCGCCCGGACGGTTCTGTCATTCGCTTCGATGGTAATGCATGCGTTATTTTAAACAATAACAGCGAGCAGCCTATCGGTACGCGTATTTTTGGGCCGGTAACTCGTGAACTTCGTACTGAAAAGTTCATGAAAATTATCTCTCTGGCACCAGAAGTACTCTAAGGAGCGAGCAATGGCAGCGAAAATCCGTCGTAACGACGAAGTTATCGTGATTACCGGTAAAGACAAAGGTAAACGCGGTAAAGTAAAGAATGTCCTGACTTCTGGTAAGGTCATCGTTGAAGGTATCAACCTGGTTAAGAAACACCAGAAGCCGGTTCCGGCTCTGAACCAACCAGGCGGCATCGTTGAAAAAGAAGCTGCTATTCAGGTTTCTAACGTTGCAATCTTCAATGCGGCAACCGGCAAGGCTGACCGTGTAGGCTTTAGATTCGAAGAAGGCAAAAAAGTCCGTTTCTTCAAGTCTAATAGCGAAACTATCAAGTAATTTGGAGTAGTACGATGGCGAAACTGCATGATTACTACAAAGACGAAGTAGTCCAGAAACTCATGACTGAGTTCGGCTACAATTCTGTCATGCAAGTCCCTCGGGTCGAGAAGATCACCCTGAACATGGGTGTTGGTGAAGCGATCGCTGACAAGAAACTGCTGGATAACGCAGCAGCTGACCTGGCAGCAATCTCCGGTCAAAAACCGTTGATCACCAAAGCACGCAAATCAGTTGCAGGCTTCAAAATCCGTCAGGGCTATCCGATCGGCTGTAAAGTAACTCTGCGCGGCGAGCGCATGTGGGAGTTCTTTGAGCGCCTGATCACTATTGCTGTACCACGTATTCGTGACTTCCGCGGCTTGTCTGCTAAGTCTTTCGATGGTCGCGGTAACTACAGCATGGGCGTTCGTGAGCAGATCATCTTCCCAGAAATCGATTATGACAAAGTCGATCGCGTTCGTGGTTTGGATATTACCATTACCACTACTGCGAAATCTGATGATGAAGGCCGTGCTCTGCTGGCTGCCTTTGACTTCCCGTTCCGCAAGTAAGGTAGGGTTACTTAATGGCTAAGCAATCGATGAAAGCACGCGAAGTAAAGCGTGTGAAATTAGCAGACAAGTTCTTCGCTAAGCGCGCAGAACTGAAAGCGATCATTTCTGATGTGAACGCATCCGACGAAGATCGTTGGGATGCCGTTCTCAAGCTGCAGAGTCTGCCGCGTGATTCCAGCCCTTCCCGTCAGCGTAACCGCTGCCGTCAGACAGGTCGTCCGCACGGTTTCCTGCGGAAGTTTGGGTTGAGCCGTATCAAGGTCCGTGAAGCCGCAATGCGCGGTGAAATCCCGGGTCTGAAAAAGGCTAGCTGGTAATTGTCACCATTTGAATCACGGGAGTAACACAGATGAGCATGCAAGATCCGATCGCGGATATGCTGACCCGTATCCGTAACGGTCAGGCCGCGAACAAAGTTGCGGTCTCTATGCCTTCCTCCAAGCTGAAAGTGGCAATTGCCAACGTGCTGAAGGAAGAAGGCTACATTGAAGATTTTAAAATCGAAGGCGACATCAAGTCTGAGCTGGAAGTTACTTTAAAGTATTTCCAGGGCAAGGCTGTGGTAGAGAGCATTCAGCGTGTTAGCCGTCCAGGTCTGCGCATCTATAAGAAAAAAGATGAGCTGCCAAAAGTAATGGCTGGTCTGGGCATCGCTGTAATCTCTACCTCTAAAGGTGTCATGACTGATCGTGCAGCGCGCCAGGCTGGTCTTGGTGGCGAAATTATCTGCTACGTAGCGTAATCGGAGGATAAAATGTCTCGTGTTGCAAAAGCACCTGTCGTTGTTCCTGCGGGCGTAGAGGTAAAACTCAACGGTCAGGAAGTTTCGATCAAAGGCAAAAACGGCGAGCTGACTCGTACTATCAACAGTGCTGTAGAAGTTAAGCATGCAGACAACGCCCTGACTTTCGCTCCACGCGAAGGTTTCTCGGACGCTTGGGCACAGGCAGGTACTGCTCGTGCGCTGCTGAACGGCATGGTTATCGGTGTTACCGAAGGCTTCACCAAGAAGCTGCAACTGGTTGGTGTTGGTTATCGTGCAGCTGTTAAAGGCAACTCTGTGAGCTTGGCCCTGGGCTTCTCTCACCCTGTTGACCATGCACTGCCGGCCGGCATCACTGCTGAATGTCCAACTCAGACTGAGATCGTGCTGAAAGGCGCTGATAAACAGCTGATTGGTCAGGTTGCAGCGGATCTGCGCGCCTACCGTCGTCCTGAGCCTTACAAAGGCAAGGGTGTTCGTTACGCCGACGAAGTCGTGCGTACCAAAGAGGCTAAGAAGAAGTAAGGTAACACTATGGATAAGAAATCTGCTCGTATCCGTCGTGCGACCCGTGCACGTCGCAAGCTCAAAGAGCTGGGTGCTACTCGCCTGGTGGTACATCGTACCCCGCGTCATATTTACGCACAGGTGATCGCCCCGAACGGTTCCGAAGTTCTGGTTGCTGCTTCTACTGTAGAAAAAGCTATTGCCGAACAACTGAAGTACACCGGTAACAAAGACGCTGCTGCAGCTGTAGGTAAAGCTCTGGCTGAGCGCGCTGTCGAGAAAGGCATTACTAATGTTTCTTTCGACCGTTCCGGGTTCCAATATCATGGTCGTGTCCAGGCACTGGCAGATGCTGCCCGTGAAGCTGGCCTTCAGTTCTAAGGTAGAGGTCTAAGATGTCAAACATCGAGAAACAAGCTGGCGAACTGCAGGAAAAACTGATCGCGGTAAACCGTGTATCTAAAACTGTAAAAGGTGGTCGTATTTTCTCCTTCACCGCACTGACTGTAGTGGGTGATGGTAACGGCCGCGTTGGTTTTGGTTACGGTAAAGCGCGTGAAGTTCCAGCAGCGATCCAGAAAGCGATGGAAAAAGCCCGTCGCAACATGATTAACGTCGCGCTGACTCACGGCACCCTGCAGCACCCTGTTAAAGGTGCTCACACGGGTTCTCGTGTGTTCATGCAGCCAGCTTCTGAAGGTACCGGTATCATCGCCGGCGGTGCAATGCGCGCTGTTTTAGAAGTTGCTGGAGTGCATAACGTTCTGGCTAAAGCGTATGGTTCTACTAACCCGATTAACGTGGTTCGTGCAACTATCGATGGCTTGGGCAATATGAATTCTCCAGAAATGGTCGCTGCCAAGCGTGGTAAATCCGTTGAAGAAATTCTGGGGTAATCACGATGGCTAAGACTATTAAAATTACACAAACCCGCAGTTCAATCGGCCGCCTGCCTAAGCACAAAGCCACTCTGGTTGGCTTGGGTCTGCGTCGTATTGGTCATACCGTTGAGCGTGAAGACACGCCAGCAGTGCGCGGTATGGTTAACGCGATTTCCTACATGCTGAAAGTGGAGGAGTAAGAGATGCGCTTAAACACTCTGTCTCCGGCCGAAGGGTCTAAACACGCTTCTAAGCGTCTGGGTCGTGGTATCGGTTCTGGCCTCGGTAAAACCGGTGGTCGTGGTCACAAAGGTCAGAACTCTCGTTCTGGCGGTGGCGTACGTCGCGGTTTCGAGGGTGGTCAGATGCCTCTGTATCGTCGTCTGCCGAAATTCGGTTTCACCTCTCGCAAAGCAATGGTCACTGCAGAAGTTCGTCTGTCTGACCTGGCGAAAGTTGAAGGCGGTATTGTTGACCTGAATACTCTGAAAGCAGCCAACATCATCGGTGTTCAGATCGAGTTCGCGAAAGTGATTCTGTCTGGTGAAGTTTCTGCACCGGTAACGATTCGTGGTCTGCGTGTCACTAAAGGTGCGCGTGCTGCAATCGAAGCTGCTGGCGGTAAAATCGAGGAATAAGTAGCAGATGGCAAAGCAACCGGGATTAGATTTTCAAAGTGCCAAAGGTGGCTTTGGTGAACTGAAGCGCAGACTTTTGTTTGTTATCGGTGCACTGATTGTCTTCCGTATTGGCTCTTTTATTCCAATCCCTGGTATCGATGCCACTGTACTTGCCAAACTGCTTGAGCAACAGCGTGGCACCATCATTGAAATGTTCAACATGTTCTCTGGTGGTGCTCTCAGTCGTGCCTCAATCTTCGCACTGGGTATTATGCCGTATATTTCGGCCTCTATTATTATCCAGTTGCTGACGGTGGTTCATCCCGCGTTGGCCGAGATTAAGAAAGAGGGTGAAGCTGGTCGTCGTAAGATTAGCCAGTACACTCGCTATGGCACCCTGGTTCTGGCTGTATTCCAGTCGATCGGTATTGCTACCGGTCTGCCGAATATGCCTGGAATGCAAGGTCTGGTAATGAATCCAGGTTTCGCATTCTACTTTACCGCTGTTGTAAGTCTGGTTACCGGGACAATGTTCCTGATGTGGCTGGGCGAACAGATTACTGAACGAGGTATCGGTAACGGTATCTCGATCATTATCTTCGCAGGTATTGTTGCGGGTCTCCCGCCGGCCATTGGCCATACCATCGAGCAAGCGCGGCAAGGTGACCTGCACTTCCTCCTGTTGCTGTTGGTTGCAGTTCTTGTATTTGCAGTGACGTTCTTTGTTATTTTCGTTGAGCGTGGCCAGCGCCGCATTGTGGTCAACTACGCTAAACGTCAGCAAGGTCGTCGTGTATATGCTGCACAGAGCACACATTTACCGTTGAAAGTGAATATGGCGGGTGTAATTCCGGCTATCTTTGCTTCCAGCATTATTCTGTTCCCAGCAACCATCGCGTCATGGTTCGGGGGCGGAACCGGTTGGAACTGGCTGACAACAATTTCGCTGTATTTGCAACCAGGACAGCCGCTTTATGTGCTACTCTATGCGACTGCAATCATCTTCTTCTGTTTCTTCTACACGGCGTTGGTTTTCAACCCACGTGAAACAGCTGATAACTTGAAGAAGTCTGGAGCATTCGTACCGGGAATTCGTCCGGGAGAGCAAACGGCGAAGTATATCGATAAAGTAATGACACGTTTGACCTTAATCGGCGCACTGTACATTACCTTTATCTGCCTGATCCCGGAGTTCATGCGTGATGCCATGAAGGTTCCCTTCTACTTTGGCGGCACATCGCTGCTTATCGTAGTGGTTGTCATCATGGACTTTATGGCTCAAGTGCAAACTCTGATGATGTCGAGTCAGTATGAGTCTGCATTGAAGAAAGCAAACCTGAAAGGCTACGGCCGTTAATTCAGGCGCTTGAGAAGTTACGGAGAGTAAAAATGAAAGTTCGTGCTTCCGTCAAGAAATTATGTCGTAACTGCAAAATCATCCGCCGCGACGGTGTCGTACGTGTGATTTGCAGCGCCGAGCCAAAGCATAAACAGCGCCAAGGCTGATATTGTCACATATTTTTCTTGCAAAGTCGGGTTGAGCTGGCTAGATTAGCCAGCCAATCTTTTGTATGTCGATGCGTTACCATTTGAGTATCCTGAAAACGGGCTTTTCAGCATGGGACGCATTTATTTAATTATAGGAGTGCATAGTGGCCCGTATAGCAGGCATTAACATTCCTGATCAAAAACATACCGTAATCGCATTAACTTCGATCTTCGGTATCGGCAAGACCCGTTCTAAAGCCATCTGCGCTTCAACGGGTATCGCTGAAAATGTTAAGATCAGAGAGCTGTCTGAAGAACAAATTGAACAGCTGCGTGAAGCAGTTGGTAAATTCGTTGTTGAAGGTGATCTGCGCCGTGAAATCACCCTGAGCATCAAGCGTCTGATGGACCTTGGTTGCTATCGTGGTTTACGCCATCGTCGTGGTCTGCCAGTTCGCGGTCAGCGTACTAAGACCAATGCACGTACCCGTAAGGGTCCGCGTAAACCGATCAAGAAATAATCGGGGTGAGTAAATAATGGCAAAGGCACCAGTTCGTGCACGCAAGCGTGTAAGAAAGCAAGTCTCAGATGGCGTGGCTCATGTCCATGCATCTTTTAACAACACCATCGTTACCATCACTGATCGTCAGGGTAACGCACTGGGTTGGGCAACCGCCGGTGGTTCCGGTTTCCGCGGTTCACGTAAATCTACTCCGTTTGCTGCTCAGGTAGCTGCAGAGCGCTGTGCAGAAGCAGTGAAAGATTACGGTATTAAGAATCTGGAAGTTATGGTTAAGGGTCCAGGTCCAGGTCGCGAATCAACAATTCGTGCTCTGAACGCTGCTGGTTTCCGCATCACTAATATTACTGATGTGACTCCAATCCCTCACAACGGTTGTCGTCCGCCGAAAAAACGTCGCGTTTAACGCCCGTTTTTAGGTTAGTTGGAGAAAGAAAATGGCAAGATATTTGGGTCCTAAGCTCAAGCTGAGCCGTCGTGAGGGCACCGACTTATTCCTTAAGTCTGGCGTTCGCGCGATCGATACCAAGTGCAAAATTGAACAACCACCTGGCCAGCACGGTGCGCGTAAACCGCGTCTGTCTGACTACGGCGGTCAGTTACGTGAGAAGCAGAAAGTTCGTCGTATGTACGGCGTGCTTGAGCGTCAGTTCCGTAACTACTACAAAGAAGCAGCACGTCTGAAAGGCAACACCGGTGAAAACCTGTTGGCTCTGCTGGAAGGTCGTCTGGATAACGTTGTTTACCGTATGGGCTTTGGTGCCACTCGTGCAGAAGCACGTCAGCTGGTTAGCCATAAATCTATCCTGGTGAACGGTCGCGTTGTTAACATCGCTTCTTATCAGGTATCTCCGAATGATGTCGTTAGCATCCGTGAGAAAGCCAAACAGCAATCTCGCGTGAAGGCCGCTCTGGAGCTGGCTGAGCAGCGTGAAAAGCCAACCTGGCTGGAAGTTGATGCGACTAAGATGGAAGGTGTGTTCAAGCGTATTCCTGAACGTACTGATCTGTCTGCGGACATTAACGAACACCTGATCGTCGAGCTTTACTCTAAGTAAAGCTTAGTACCAAAGAGAGGACACAATGCAGGGTTCTGTGACAGAGTTTCTAAAACCGCGCCTGGTAGATATCGAGCAAGTGAGTTCGACGCACGCCAAGGTGACCCTTGAGCCGTTAGAGCGTGGCTTTGGCCATACTCTTGGCAACGCACTGCGCCGTATTCTGCTTTCTTCCATGCCGGGTTGCGCGGTGACC